>JAEYVN010000179.1 GCA_023431725.1 Pseudomonadota bacterium | reverse complement strand
TTCACGGCTTGACCGCGAGAATATCCTCAAGGGACGGAAACAGGAGGCTGCGGCATCTTTCCAGCGAATCGAGTCTGTATTGATAGTCTGCTCGCGCCTTCGCAAGCTGCGTTTCCTTTTCGGCGGTCGTCGACAAGGCTTCATTGCCTTGTTTCAGGAGTTGTCGAGAGCGATCAGCCAATCTTTCAAGAAAGTCCATTTTGGCTTTCATTGCGGCAACTTCGTCCGGACCTTTGTCGCAGCCGGCGTCCCATCCCCTGCGGAAGACGTCGTAGAGCGTTTTGATCGGAATTGCCGTTCCGCTACCGAAGTGCTTGGCCAGGAGACTCATGGCTTCATACTGCGCGCTGACGAAATCGAGATTCTTCTCAGAAACAACAACCTGCCGGCGATTCCACGTGTCCTTGAGCTGGGCCAGTTCAAGCTCAACAAGCGGTATCTGTCTCTTATTGTATAGAACCTCTTTCTGCTTCAGCAGGATCTCATCACGTCCGAGTTCTGCCTTGTCGGCTTCGAGTTGCAGGCGAGCCATCATCGTCTGAAAGCCATAAGTCCGCGCGTAATCGACGAGCAGGAGGACGGCAATCTGATTGTTGTTGGCGAGGGCGTCGTCATTTGATGCGCGCGCCTCGATGCTGTTGCCTGCAAAGAACAAACCGACGGCGGCCAGAGCAAGCAGGAATCGCATCACTCGCCGTCTCATCGGCAACCCTCCGTCCGATCACGCGCCGAAGAGCCGCACGACGTTGCCGCCACCATGGACATTGATTGTCTGGCCGCTGACCCATCCGCTGGCTGGCGAACACAGCCACAGCATCGCATTGGCGACATCCTGCGGGCGTCCGGCTCGCCCGATCAGGTTATCGGGGTGCTCGAGGCGCTCCTGCATGGCCGGGTCGATGCCGGCTGCACCGTATCCCTCGGTCAGGACAGTGCCAATGAGAACGGAGTTCACACGGACCTTCTTGTTCAACATGTGAGCGAGCGACACCATCATCTGATTCAGCGCCGCTTTTGCCGTCGCGTAAGCAAGAATGTCGTATGCGGGGATGGCGGACGAGAGCGATCCCGAGTTCGTGATTGCCGCATTCTCGGACTTCAGCAGATGCGGCAAGCACGCCATGCTCATCCGGTACGCGCTGATGGTGTTCAGCTTGTAGGATGCGATGAAATCGTCTTCGGAAATTGCGGTCGGATCGTCATGGCGTTTGCCCCATCCAACGTTATTGACCAGGGTGGAGATGCCGCCGAATGCGGTCGCGGTTGCGGCGACGACCGATTTGATATCTTCAATTTTAGTCACGTCGGCGGCCATGCCGCGGCAGTCATTGCCGGTCACGCTGGCAATGTCTGCGGCAGTTTTCGAGGCCAACTCACCGTCGAGATCGGCGATCATGACTTTCGCCCCGGCGCCACTCAGAATCTTGGCGATGCCTGCTCCGATATTCTTGGCTCCGCCGGTGACGATGACGTTGCTTCCATTCATCCTGAACTGGGCAAATGCATCATACTGGCTCATGCGGCCTCCACGAGACTGGGATTGCCGTGGTCTCTCCGCGCGAATTTTCGAAGCGGATCTTTGCCAAATCGAAGGTCGCGGCGCTCAGGTGTCGAAGCTGAGTAATTGAGTAGTCATGCCCGAAAGCGTGGGAAGAGCCGGTGTGCAAAAAAGACGCCACGCTGTTGCGCTTCAGTATAGATTTGCAGGCTCTGCCATACATAAACTGCCGAGACGGCCTTTCGTTGCAATCTCGGTTGACGTTCCCTGTGTCGTATCAACGTGAGCGGACAACTCCCATGAAAGATTTTCCGTGGGGAACTCTCTGGAGTCTGATGTTCATGACGATGGGGCCGATCCGCGCCGTTGCGGCTTTCTCGAACGTCGGAGCGTCGGACGATGCCCCTGGCGTTCAGGAGCTTGCCACTCGCGCATCGGCAATCGTCGCCGGAGCCTTCCTGGTGACGGTCCTGATCGGAAATTCTGTTCTGACGGCCTGGGGCGTTTCCTTCCCCGTCCTGATTGGAACTGGCGGTCTGATACTCGCAATTCTGTCGCTGCAGGGCATTCTGACTGTTCAGCCCGTTCCGACCGAGCCGCTGGACCCATTAAAGGTGTCGCCGGCCACAATTGCATTTCCCGGGTTATTCCCGCCCATCGCCGTCACGATACCGCTGATATTCGCCGTCCCGTTTCCGGGTTACGACACCAAGATTGTGATCATTGCCATGGGGCTTGGGCTGATCGCCCTGAACTGGCTGCTGATGCGAAAATCGAAAGCGATCATGCGTGCCATCGGGCCAGTCCCGCTGCAATTGGCCGGGGCCGTATTCGGCGTCCTGCAACTTGCCCTTGGAATCGAATTTATCGTGGATGCCGTTCGCATGCTCTGAATGAGCCAAGCGATGATGCTTTGGAATTGGTCAGGCGCCCCATTTACGACTCAAACTAAAGGCCGAGCATTGCCCGGCCATTTCCGCGAGCGCCTGCGCGAGTATGGGCTTCGGTCATCGCAACCTAGGCATAGTCGGCGCGCAGGCCGCTGTCGGTATGGCCGAGGTGCAGGGCGTTGATCACCAGCGAGATGACGATGGCGACGACGACATTGGCGATCAGGGCATAGACCGCGGCAAACCCGGGGATCGTCAGGCCGAACAGGTGGATGGCGTAGACCGTGGTCTTGAAGCCGAGCGTTCCCGCCATGAGGGTGCCGGATACGATGCCGACCGCCCATCCGGCCAGCAGCGCCCAGGCATTCAGGAAGCGCGTGTAAAGCCCGAACACCAGCGCCGGCAGAATCTGGATGATCCAGATGCCGCCGAGCAATTGCAGCTGGATCGCGTATTCGAGCGGCAGTCCGATGATGAAGGCCAGCGCGCCGACCTTGACGATCAGCGAGACGATCTTGGCCATCTGCGCTTCCTGCGCGTCGGTGCAATCGGGGCGCAGGAATTCGCGATAGATGTTGCGCGTATAGGTGTTGGATGCGGCGATCGACATGATGGCGGCCGGCACCAATGCGCCGATGGCGATCGCGGCGAAGGCGACGCCGACGAACCATGACGGGAACGACGCGATGAACAGCGCCGGGATCGCGAAGTTGTTGCCGTAGCGCTGGAAGCCATCGGCGAATTGCGGCATCTCGCGTACGCCGAGCGCCAGCGCCATGAAGCCGAGCAGCGCCAGGAGGCCCAGCATCAACGTATAGGCGGGGAGGATGGCCGCGTTGCGCCGGATCACCTGCGCGCTCGAGGCACTCAGAATGGCGGTGATGGTGTGCGGATAGAGGAACAGGGCCAGCGCCGAGCCTAGAGCGAGCGTTGCATAGGCGCTGTAGCTGCCGAGCGTGCCGGGGCCGGGTGTCGGCAGAAGCAGCTTGTCCGGCGGCACGGCGGCGAAGATCTTGCCGTAACCGCCAAGATGCAGCGGCACGACGATGATGGCGGCGAATACCGCGATATAGATCAGCGTGTCCTTCACGACCGCGATCATCGCCGGCGCACGCAGGCCGCTGGTGTAGGTGAAGGCGGCGAGGATCACGAAGGCGATGACCAGCGGCAGGTCGCCGGACCAGCCGCTGGTTTCGACGCCCATCGCGCCGATCACCACCTGCATGCCGACCAGTTGCAGGGCGATATAGGGCATCGTCGCGACGATGCCGGTGATGGCGATGGCCAACGCCAGCCAGCGATTGTCGAAACGCGCGCGGATATAATCGGCCGCCGTGACATGGCCGTTGCGGTGCGCGACCGTCCAGAGCTTCGGGAAGATCAGGAACAGGATCGGGAAGATCATGATGGTGTAGGGCACGGCGAAAAAGCCGATCGCGCCGGCGCCGAACATCAGCGCGGGTACGGCGATGAACGTGTAGGCGGTGTAGATGTCGCCGCCGAGCAGGAACCACGTCACGAACGTGCCGAAGCGGCGTCCGCCAAGTCCCCATTCATGCAGTTGATCGAGATCCCCCTTGCGCCAATGCGCGGCGACGAAGCCGAGGACGGTGACGAACACGAACAGCGCGATGAAGACGGCGAGGGCAACGACGTTCATGGCCGATCCTCCGACCGATGCCGCGTCCGTGCCGCCAGCTCAAACCAGTACACCGCCGAGATGATGATGGCGGTGAGCGGGATCCATATCAGCTGGTACCAATAGAAGAACGGAATGCCGGCCCACATCGGTTCGACCCGGTTGTAGAACGGCACCCATAGAACGGCGATGAAGGGAATGAGGAAGGCGAGGCGCGCCCATCGCGCGCGCGGATTGCGTGTTTGCAACGTGACCTCCTCATGGCGATGAGGATCGGTCGCCCCTGCGGCTTAACGAAGCGGAGTAGGCGTCAGTGCCATCACATTCGCTTGTGTCTGACCTGTGCGAAACGCAGGCCGGAAAGCAAAACGGCCGGGCAACATGCCCGGCCGTTTTTTTCTTTCTCCCGCTCATTCCCGCAACGCGAAAATCCACCTTCTGGGCCCCCGCCTTCGCGGGGACGAGCGGATCGTTGATCAATACCGGTAGTGTTCCGGCTTGTACGGGCCTTCCTGCTTCACGCCGATATAGTCGGCGAGCTCGGGCTTTCGCATTTCGATGAGGTTGGCCATCGTCCTGCCTGAAGATGCGCGGTGTCGCGCGCCGTTACAACTGCGTCACTGATTTCGGCTGTAAGCAGGCGATTTAGAAGCCTACGATTCGCTCCAAGCGTAACCCTTTTCTCCTGTTCCGCGGCCGACCCAGGTGTAGGC
>JAEYVN010000156.1 GCA_023431725.1 Pseudomonadota bacterium | reverse complement strand
TAGGATGCGCGATGCATTGACCTTCGAGACGATAATGGCGTCTATGGAGGGCGTGGATTTAGAGATGAGTTATGAATGTCCGTGATGCCGTTGTTTCCCGCTATTCCTGCCGTGCTTTCCTGCCGACACCCATTCCCGAAAACACGCTGCGCGAGATCGTCGAACTTGCCGCGCGTGCGCCCTCGGCCGGCAACATGCAGCCCTGGCGGATCGACGTCATTGCCGGCAAGAAAGTCGAAGCTCTGAAAGACCTCCTGCGTCCGCGCATGGGCGAATTGCCGCGCGGCGAAGGCACCGAGTACACGATCTATCCGCCGGAGATGAATGCGACCTTTCGCAAGCGGCGGTTCGAAGTCGGCGAATTGCTCTACAAGTCGATCGACGTGCCGCGGGAGGACAAGCCGGCGCGGTATCGTCAGTTTGCCCGCAACTTCGAATTCTTCGGAGCGCCGGTCGGCATATTCTTCTCGATCGATCGCGCGCTCGGTCCGGCCCAGTTTTCCGACATGGGCGGCCTGATCCAGACCGTGATGCTGCTGGCGCGGGATTATGGCCTGAGCGCCTGCGCGCAGCAGGCCTGGGCGTCCTGGCCAAAGACCGTCTCGGCCTTCCTCGAGCTGCCGGACAACGTGATGCTCTTTTCCGGAATGGCGCTCGGTTACGCGGACGAGACGGCGCCGATCAATTCCTGGCGTGCTCCCCGGGCACCGCTCGCGGAATATGCAAGTTTCTCCGGGTTTGACGTCTAGCGGATTACAGAGCACCGCCAATATTCATGCGGTGTTCACGCGGTGGGGCCTAGTCCGTGACAATGTCCATTCGATGCTTGATGGTTGCCGCGGCGCTACTGGCCGCCACGCTTGGCGTATCCGCGCCGGAGGCGGCGGAACTGAAGCCGTCCGTGAAACTGGCGGAGGGGCAGTGCCTGACGCAGGCGCAGCGCCGGTCGGTGTCATCCGCCGGCAAGGTGATCTCGCTCGGCAAGGCGATCCGCGCCGCCAAGGCCCGCCGGAGTGAAGTCGTCGACGCCAAGCTCTGCAAAGGACCAAAAGGCCTCGTCTACATGCTGACTCTGCTCCCGCAAGATGGCAAAGTCACCCGTGCGACCGTCGATGCGGCCAATGGAACACTGATCGACGGCGGCTGATTCGGAGGGCTTTGAAATTGCGTCTCCTCGTGATCGAGGACGATCCCGACCTCAACAGGCAACTTGCTACCGCGTTGACCGAAGCCGGTTACGTGGTGGACCGCGCATTTGACGGCGAAGAGGGACATTATCTCGGCGAGACCGAGCCCTATGACGCCATCATTCTCGATATCGGCCTTCCCAAGATGGACGGTATCTCGGTGCTGGAATCGTGGCGCCGGGCTGGCCGCGCCATGCCGGTCCTGATGCTGACCGCACGGGACCGCTGGAGCGACAAGGTCCAGGGCTTCGACGCCGGGGCGGATGATTACGTGCCCAAGCCCTTCCATATGGAGGAGGTGCTGGCGCGGGTGCGTGCGCTGCTGCGCCGCTCGGTCGGTCATGCCAAGAGCGAATTCAATTGTGGTCCGGTCCGGCTGGACACCCGCACCGGCCGCGTCGCGGTCGATGGCAATCCGATCCGCCTGACAAGTCACGAATACCGGCTGTTGTCCTATCTCATGCACCACACCGGCCGGGTCGTCTCCCGAACCGAGCTGGTCGAGCATCTCTACGATCAGGACTTCGATCGCGATTCGAACACCATCGAGGTGTTCGTGGGCCGCATTCGCAAGAAGCTGGGCGTCGACGTCATCCAGACCGTTCGCGGCCTTGGTTATCTGCTGACACCGCCCGATGCGCGCTAACTCACTGGCGCTGCGGCTCTTCCTTTGGGCCGCAGGCTGGACGCTGGCGATCATCCTCGTCACCGGCATTATCCTCTCGTCGCTGTATCGCGAAGCCGTCGAAAGGGCCTTTGACGGACGGTTGCAGGTTTATCTGCGGACCCTTGTGGCCGATCTGGCGGCGCCCGAGACACCCGATGACAAACTGGCCCAGGGTGTCAGCGAGCCGCTGTTCGAGTTGCCGCTGTCGGGCTGGTACTGGCAGGTCACGCAGCTCAACAGCGCCAAGCCGGAGATCCGATCGTCGCGATCATTGTGGGATGGCGGCTTGCCTCGCTTGCCGGTGCCGACGGCCGCCGCCGCAATCGGCGTACGGTCCGGCTATGTCAACGGACCGGAAGATCAGAAGCTGCGGTTGGTCGAGCGGACGGTCGATCTCGGCGAGGAAGGAAACTTCCTCGTTGCGGTCGCCGGCGACGCCGCGGAGATCGAAGACGATATCCGAAGCTTCAACCGTGCCCTGATCATCACGTTTTGCGGGCTGGCGCTTGTCCTTTTGTTGACGACCGGCTTCCAGGTTCAGTTCGGCCTCATGCCGCTCAAGCGGATTTCCCAGCAGCTGGCCGCCATCCGTTCGGGGTACGCCGAGCGTCTCGAAGGCCGCTTCCCGGTCGAAATTGCGCCTTTGGCGCGCGAGGCGAACGCCTTGCTGGACGCCAATCGCGAAATCGTCGAGCGCGCGCGAACGCATGTCGGCAATCTTGCGCATGCCCTGAAAACGCCGCTCTCCGTCCTTCTCAACGAAGCGTCTTCCCGCGCCGATGATCCGCTATCTCA
>JAEYVN010000119.1 GCA_023431725.1 Pseudomonadota bacterium | reverse complement strand
GGATCACGGCGCGTACCGACCGGCATGATCTCGTGGCGGTGATCGGTCTTGCCGTCAGCGGCCTCGCCTTGCTGCCGGTCGCGTTCTACGACTTCGGCTCTGCTTTGCTGTTGTTCTTCATGGGGTTGTCTGGCTTTTTCAACGGTGCGCTTCAGCCCTCGCGCGACATGATCGTGCGTCAGGTGACGCCGCCGGGCGCCTTCGGCCGGGTGTTCGGCTTTGTCACCACCGGCTTCAACATCGGTGGAATCATTGCCCCGCCGGCGTTCGGCTACATGATGGATAGCGGTTCTCCACAAGCGATTTTCATCGTTTCGGGCTTGTTGTCGCTTGCCGCTATCCCCACCGTGATGGCGACGGTTGCGAATCGCCCGCGCTCGGCGGCATAAACGCACCGGCGAGATCTTAATTTTCAGTTGCGTACCAACCGCATGATGTTGCGGAGGATTTCGTCTCTAAGGCGGTTTCGCCTGCGGTTTAGTTCCATGCGTATTGGTCGTGTCGTGTGTTGTGCTCGTGTTGGGTGCAAGGCGTAGCATTCGTGCATGGAACTGCAGTCGGCGTCCTCGTCAGTGGTGTGCGGGGTGGTGCGTTCCGTGTTTGCAAGCTGTCGCGTCGTTACAATGATCATTGGCCTGTCGCGCGTTGCGCGCGCCGTTGCCAAATCGTTCGTATTTGTCAGCACTTGGTCGACGTTTCAGATCGATCGACGGGTCTGTTGCGATGCGACAGACGCACGACGTATCAGCAAAGCATTGGTTAATAAGGCGGTGGATAACCATTCACGCCTGATGCAACGCGTTACGCCTCGCTTAGGATTGTTCCGGGTGGAGGTTGCGTCGTGCTGAAATACAGATGCTCGCGAAGCGGCCGCGAAGTCACAACGAGTATCGAGACTGATACCGTCACGTTGCTTGAGATGCGCAACATGAAATTGTCAGTCTGGTGCCCGCATTGTTCAACGTCGCATCAGATCAAAGTCAGCGAGGCCTATCTGGAGTCATTCGCCCTCGCGGCGGAATGATTCACCGGGGCTTGGTATGAGCGTCGGCCGCGTGTGCGCCGCTGCTGGCGGATGCGCGCCGTAGAAGCCAGGCTTTTGGCGGGGCGCCCCGAACGCGGCAGCATCCAAAGCCGCCACACGACAGACGTTGTCGCCACACTTGCTTTGGCCAACTGACGTGTCGCCAACTGACGTTTTCGCAACTGACATCTTCACCAATTGACGTTTATCGACAATCGACGGTGTCGTGACGATTGATTGTCTGATGGCCTGACCGAGGTGCCACGAGGACGTGTCACGCATGCGTTCTGCCCGGCGGTGTCCGGCGCTCGCCTTGTTCGGCTCAGCGCGTGACCGGCGGCTGTGTGAACAGGCTCGGAATGTCGCGTCCGCGAATGTCGTAGACGCGAGCGAAGACAACGCCGTCGCGTTCAATCATCACCAGTTCGGGCGCCTTGAGTTCGGCGCAATAGAACTCGCCCAGCATCAACGCGAAGTCCGCGCCCTTGGTGTTCCAGGTCGTGACGAAGTCGGATCCGAGTTCCACCTCGGCCGGAGGATGCGGTCCGCAGACGGCGATCACCCACCGTCGTCCTTCAGGCGTCGCGATGCCTTTTTCCTCAAGCACCGTCAGCAACTCGTCGGCCGCTTCCTTGAAGGAGAGCCCCCAGTAATCGAGCATGTAGTGGTGACTGGCGCCGCGGGTCCCGCCGCCGATACGGTTGTAATGGGCGTATTGATAGGGGTGGAGCGAAATCATGTCGGCTGCCGGCACGGCAAATCCGGCGACCATCGCAATCGCGGCGGCTCCCGTTGCGACGCGCGAGCGTTCGGCCAGCCACCGCAAGAGCCAGGCTCCCGCAAGACCGCCGATGACGGCCAGCGGCGGCAGTACGAAAACGAAATGCCGGACGCCATTGTACAGCGCCGGTCGGGCGATGATGGTGACGGCCACGGGGATGATGAATGCGCCGGCCAGCAAGAGAAGGGCCGCGCGGGTCCGCACCGGAATGTCGTGCCGAACCGAGGCGGCGATCGCGCCGATGAGACCGGGTATGCCGAGCAGCAGCAGGATTTCGTTCAGCTTCAACGCGAACAATTTCGGCAGGTAGCTGCGCGGCATGTCCGGGACGGAAATGAGCTGTCCGTCGAACATCTCCTTCCAGGGCTTTTCGAAGAAGTGGGAGAAATACCCGATAGCACGGATCGGATTGAGCGGCTCCTGAACGCACCATGGCCAGATCACCGCCATGATGGCGTAGGCCAGCAGCAATCCGGGGAAAAGCCGCAGAAGATAGGTGCCAAGATTGAGGGCGGCTGTCCTGACGCCAGCCGCACGCCAGTCGTGGGCCATCAGCAGGGCGATCGGCAACACCATATTCAGCGCAGCCATGCCGCCCATGATGCGGGTGCCGAGCGTCAGTCCAACGCCGATGCCGAAGATGAGCGCCGTCACCGGCCGTGGCCTCGGGTAATCCTCGAGGCTGCGCACCATGCCGTACAGCAACGCCGCGATGGCGACGGCAAAAGGCCCATCCTTCGCGTTGATGAAGATGTGGCCGTAATAAAGCGGCGTCGTCGCCAGCAGCAGCAGGGCGATCAGTCCGGCGACCGGTCCGCCGATCCGGCGCGCGAGACGCCAGACAATGAAAAGTCCGACGATGCCGACCGCTGCACCCACCAGCCTGCGCGTCTCAAACAGGTCGTAGGGAAGAACCTTGGCGATGAGCGCGGCCAGCATGTCGAAGCCGCCGCCATACATGTACAGGTTGACGAAGGACAGGGCCCGCGTGTCGGTGAAACCGGACGCATAATAGTCGAGCAGCAATTGTCCGTATTGCGAATGGGTGTAGTCGTCCCATCCAAGGCCGTAATCGGCGAAGGTCAGATAGGCGA
>JAEYVN010000065.1 GCA_023431725.1 Pseudomonadota bacterium | reverse complement strand
GCAGCAGCGTTCCCAGCGTGCCGCTGGTGAACAGCCCCGGATCGTCGGTGTTCAGCGTCACCTTGAGGCCGAGATCGTACATTGTGCGGATGCGATCGACGCGGCGCGGCTCCGCATCGATCGGCCGCCATGTCGGACACCCCGTCAGGCATATCGCGCGCTCGCGCAGGATATCGACCAGCGCCCGGTCTTCGATACAGTTGATGCCGTGATCGATGCGCTCGACCTTCAGAAGATTGAGACAATCGCGGATGTGGCCTACGGCATTGCGCTGATCGACATCGCAATGCGCCGTCAGGCGATAACCCTCCGACCGCGCACGATCGTAGAGTGCGACGAACTTCGCCGGCGGATTGCCCTCCTCGACTGAATCGAGACCGAAGCCGACGATGCGATCGCGAAACGGCTTAGCCGCATCGAGCGCGTGATGCGCGGTGTCGAGGGGCAAGTCACGATTGATGCAAAGGATAAAGTTGCTTTCAACACCAAAGTCGCGCGCGCCGATACGTCGCGCATCATCCATGCCAGTGAAAAATGCTTCGAACGGAATACCGCGCGCCAGATGCGGCTGCGGATCGAACATGATCTCGACATAGCGGACATTCTCGTCGCGGCAGCGCATGAGGTGCGACAGCGTGATGTCGTAAAAATCCTGCGCGGTACAGAGGACCAGCATGCCCTCGTTGTAATGGCGGATGAAGGTCTTCAGATAGGATGGTGCATCCGGCGCGTCGAAATTCTGCGCGGCACGCATGTCGTCGATGGAGGCATAGGGCAGCGACACGCCGTTGCGCTCCGCCAGTTGCCATTTCATCTCCGGCGTCAGCGTGCCTTCGATATGCAGATGCAATTCGGCCTTAGGCAAGCCAGCGAGGAAGTCGCGGAAGGCGGGCGAGACATTGGGGAAGCTGGATAGAGTAGTCATGGCCTGAATATTATCACAAACGCTGTCGCCCCTGCGAAGGCGGGGGCCCATAACCATCGCGGTGAGTATGGGTCCCCCGCCTTCGCGGGGACGACACCCACTTGGGCCATCGCTTTCAGACTTGGGCCATCGCTTTCGGGGACGACAAATTAACTCCGCAACTCCGTCAGCCCTTCATAAAGCTTCAACGCTTCCGGGTTGGCCAGCGCCTCGGTGTTCTTCACCGGACGGCCATGCACCACATCGCGCACCGCAAGCTCGGTGATCTTGCCGGATTTGGTGCGCGGGATATCGGCGATCTGGATCACCTTCGCCGGCACGTGACGCGGCGAGGCCCCGACACGAATCTTCTTCTTGATGGTCTCGCGCAAGGCATCGTCGAGTGTGACGCCATCCTTGCAGCGGACGAACAGCACGACGCGCACGTCGTTGTCGAAATCCTGGCCGATGGCGATCGCTTCCATTATTTCGGGAATCTGTTCGACCTGGGCATAGATTTCCGCGGTGCCGATGCGCACACCGCCGGGATTGAGCGTCGCATCCGAGCGGCCGTGAATAATCAGGCCGCCATGCTTCGTCCATTCGGCGAAATCGCCGTGACACCAGACATTCGGGAAGCGCTCGAAATAGGCGGCGCGATATTTCTTGCCGTCGGGATCGTTCCAGAACATCACCGGCATTGCGGTGAAGGGCCGCGTGCAGACCAGTTCGCCCTTCTCCTGCTCGATATGCTTGCCATCGTCCGACCAGACATCGACCGCCATGCCAAGGCCGGCGGCCTGTATCTCGCCGCGCCAGACCGGCGCAGTCGGATCGCCGAGCACAAAGCACGACACGATGTCGGTGCCGCCGGAGATCGAGGCAAGATGGATGTCGCTCTTGATGTCGGAATAGACGTAATCGAAGCTTTCGGCGGCGAGCGGTGAGCCGGTCGAAGTCATCACCCGCACAGATGACAGGTCGTGCGTCGTCGCCGGAGCCACGCCGGCCTTCTTGCAGGCATCGATGTATTTCGCCGATGTGCCAAACAGCGTGACCTTCTCGTCCTGCGCATAATCGAACAGCACTTCGGATTTCGGCGCGAAGGGGGACCCGTCCCAGAGAATGAGCGTTGCGCCGACCCCGATGCCGGACACAAGCCAGTTCCACATCATCCAGCCGAGGGTGGTGAAGTAGAAGACCCGGTCACCGGCGCGCACATCGCTCTGCAGGCGGTGCTCCTTGAAGTGCTGCAGCAGCGTGCCGCCGCCGCCATGCACGATGCATTTCGGCACCCCGGTCGTACCGGACGAGAACAGGATATACACAGGGTGATTGAACGGCACGCGCTCATAGGTCACAGGCTTTGCTGTGAATGATGCAATGAAAGCATCGAGCGTCACCGCGCGCGGCACGGCCGCGGCAACCTTATCCGCCGTCTTCAGATAGGGAACGATAACGACTTTCTGCGCGGTCGTCAGCTGTCCCGCGATATGGGCCAGTCGCTCGGTGAGATCGATCGACTTGCCATTGTACCAATAGCCATCGACGGCGAAAAACACCTTCGGCTCGATCTGGCCGAACCGGTCGAGCACGCCGCGCTCGCCGAAATCCGGCGAGCAGGATGACCAGATCGCACCCAGCGATGTCACGGCCAACATCAGTGCCACAGATTCAGGCAGATTGGGCAGCATGGCGGCGACGCGATCGCCCTTGCCGACGCCCGCGTCCTTCAACGCCTGCTGCGCGCGCGACACGAGTGCGTGAAGTTCGTCCCATGTCATCCGATAGGACACCTTATCCTCGCCGCGGAATACCATCGCGTCGTCGGAGCCGGTCTTGCGCAGGAGATTTTCGGCGAAATTGATCGAGGCGTCCGGGAAAAACTGGGCGCCCGGCATCTTGTCGCCATCGATCAGCCGGCGCGGGCCCTTGTCGCCGATGACGCCGCAATAGTCCCACACCTGATCCCAGAACAGGTCCGGGTGGGTAACCGACCAGCCATGCAGCTCTTTATAGGATTTCAACGAGAGGCCATGCCGGTCGTTGACCTGCCGCATGAAATCCATGACCTGCGTTCCGGCCACGCGCTCGGGGCTCGGTATCCACAGCGGTGTGTCGGTCATACAAATTCCCCCTTGGCGCCTTTCTTTAGTTTATCCGCGCCGCCATAAACCACAAAAGCCACACTTGAAAACACTTGGTTGTGACACGGCTTGCAAGCCACGAAAGGGTCACAGACGAGTGTACAAGGAGTGGTCAGTGGGACAGGCGGACGGTATCTTCCGTGCCGCCATACATTCGGAATTAACCTCTTGTCAGCGGTCACTGGCTTCAAGCGCCTGGGTTTTGCCGTCTGCGCCCTGATTGTGGGCGTCTTCGGCGCACTGGCGGTGGTCTCGTTCCTGATCCCCAAGGATCAGGTGCGCGAAGCCGTGAAATCCGAGATTCGCAGCGTGACCGGACTTGATCCGGATCTCCGCGGCGGCGTCTCGGTGTCGCTCTTTCCCTATGGACAGGTCGAGCTTGCCGACGTCGTGCTCGGCGATAGCACCAGCGAACCGCCGTTGCAGGCCTCGCGCGTCGTCGCCCGCCTGAGCTTCCTGCCGCTCCTGCTTGGGCAGATCGAGATTGCGGACATTACACTCGCCGACCCCCGCATTGTCGTAACCGTCGATTCACAGGGCAGTTCGAACTGGTCGCCGCTTCTCGCGTCACTGACGCGCGCCTTCGACACCAAGAATCGCGGCCCGGACGATGACCCGCCGTCCTTCTCCGAGATCCGCATCAATGGCGGCACCATCGTCGTCCGCGACGATTACCGGAATATCTACGAGTATATCTCTGGTGCCGATCTCTCCCTGGCCTGGCCGGCCATCTCACGCAGCTTCGCCATTACCGGCAACGCACGCTATCGCGGCGAGATGCTGGATATCGGCATCACCCTCGGTAATTTCGCTGCCGCCTTGCAGGGCGATCGTTCGGCCCTGAAGGTCCGCATCGCCGGCGACCCGATGAAGCTTGCCTTCGATGGCGCGGTCGCCGCCCGCCCGACCGTAAAGATCGAGGGATCGACGTCTATCGATTCACTCTCGCTGCGCCAGGCCATCACCTGGCTGGGCCGCAAGCCGCTGCCAGGTGGCGGCTTCGAACGCTTCTCACTCAAGGCGCAGACCAATGTGCTTGGCGGCACAATCGCCCTGTCGCAGGTCAATCTCGAACTCGACGGCAATACGGCCGAAGGCGTTCTGACCTTTGCCGCAGACGGTCGCCAGACCCTGCAGGGCACCCTCGCCGCCGAAGCGCTTGATCTCACGCCGTATCTCTCAACCGCCCGCCTGCTCGCCGCTCCGGATCGCGAGTGGAGCCGTACCCCGATCGATCTCGACGGCCTGACGACAGCCGATCTCGACCTGCGACTTTCCGCCGCCAAGATCCGCATCGGCACGGCCGAACTCGGACGAACCGCCATCGCCACCAATCTGCGGTCCGGCAAACTCGGCATTACGATCGGTGAAGCCCGCGGCTTTGGCGGGGTCATTCGTGGCAACATCAGTCTAGCCAAAGCCGATCAGGGTGCCGGCTTCGCCTCGCAGATTCATTTCGACAACGTCAACCTGGAGCGCTGCATCGGCGAACTCTTCGGCATCAAGCGCATCGATGCCAAGGGCAGCCTGACCTTCGCACTTGAAGGCAGTGGACCAAGCGTCTACGCGCTGACCCGCACGCTCGAAGGCGAAGCAACCCTGACCGCGAACAAGGGTGCCCTTACCGGTCTGAATGTCGAGCAATTGCTGCGTCGCCTGGAGCGCCGGCCGCTCTCCGGCGGCAGCGAATTCCGCAGTGGCCGCACGCCATTCGAAACCCTGAGTGTGCAGGTGAAGATCGCCAAGGGCAATGCGACGGTCGAAACCGTCGATCTGCGAGGCTCAAGCGTGCAACTCGCGCTCGAAGGCGAGGCTTCGATCCCGTCCCGCGACCTCGACCTGAAGGGCGTCGCCACACTGGTTTCTTCCAATGCCGACCGCAAGGCCTTCGAACTCCCGTTCGTGGTGCAGGGACCATGGGACGACCCGGTGATGCTGCCGGATGCCCAGATCCTGATCCAGCGCTCGGGCGCAGCGGCTCCGCTTCTGGAGGCCCTTCGCGGCCGCACTGTCCGAGAAGCGCCCGCGGCCGTCATCCCGACGTTGCCGACCCTGGCCTCGGAACCGATCGCCCCGGAAGCCACGACGGCCCCGCTGGCCACCAAGGAGGCGGCAGCATCGGCAACACCGGAGATGGCGATCGAGCCCGCTGTCCCCACACTGCCGTTACCGCCGGCCATGATCGCACCGGCCATTAAGGCCCAATAGTCGAACGAATAGCTAGAGCGGCGCCGCGCGCACGGCGTCCTTGTCTTCGTCGGTATTGAATTTCGAAATCAGCGACGCGGTGACGACCAGGACCGCCACCAGCGCGATCATCAGTGTGCAGATCGCGTTGATCTCCGGCTTCACGCCAAGGCGCACCTCGGAATAGATACGGATCGGCAGCGTCGTTGCGCCCGGCCCCGTGGTGAAGCTCGCGATCACCAGATCGTCCAGCGACAACGTGAAGGCCAGCATGAAACCGGCGAGCACCGCCGGCAGGATCAGCGGCAGTGTCACGGTAAGGAACGTGCGCAACGGCGGGCAGCCGAGATCCATTGCCGCCTCTTCCAGACTCCAGTCGAACGACAGAAGCCGCGATTGTACGACGACGGTGACGAAACACATGGTCAGCGTCGTATGCGCCAGCATGGTCGTCCAGAAGCCGCGCTCGATGTCGGCTGCGACGAACAGCAACAGCAATGCAAGCCCGATGATGACTTCGGGCATCACCAGCGGCGCGTAACTCATCGCCGAGAATGGCAGCCGGCCACGAAAGCGGCCCATCCGCACCAGCGCCAGAGCGGCAAGTGTGCCGAGAATGGTTGCCAGCGTCGCCGAGAGAAAGGCGATGCGAAGGCTGACCCAGGCTGCCTGCAGGATCGCCGAGTCTTGCAGGAGCGCGCGATACCAGCGCAGCGACCAGCCGCCCCAGACGGCGACGAGCTTGGAGTCATTGAAGGAAAAGATGACCAGGATCACAATCGGCAGATAGAGGAATGCCAGACCCAGCGCGACCGAGACGATGTTGAAGGGCGACGCGCGGTGCATCCTCACCTCCGCTCCAGCGAGCGCGATTGCATGTGCTGGTAGAACATGATCGGCACCAGCAGGATCGCGAGCAGAACAGTGGCGAGCGCGGAGGCCACCGGCCAGTCCTTGTTGGAGAAGAATTCGGTCCACAGGGTCTGACCGATAAACAGCGAATCCGATCCGCCGAGCAGATCGGGAATGACGAATTCACCGACCACCGGGATAAAGCAGAGCAGCGAGCCGGCAATGATGCCGGGCACGGCGAGCGGCAAGGTCACCAGCCAGAACGCTTTCCAGCGCGGACAGCCGAGATCGGCGGCCGCTTCCAGCAAGCTGTTGTCCATCTTCTCGAACGCGGCATAGAGCGGCAGCACCATGAAGGGCAGATAGGAATAGACGATGCCGATGAAGATCGCGGTGTCGGTGGCGAGCCACGTCAGCGGCTCCGAGATGATGCCGAGCGCCAGCAGGAGATCGTTCAGCAGCCCATCGCGTTGCAGGATATTGATCCAGGCATAGATGCGGATCAGGAACGCGGTCCAGAAAGGCAATATCACTGCCATGACCAGCATCGGCTGCAGCCAGCGCGGGCAGCGCGCCATGCCGTAGGCGATCGGAATGCCGATCACGAGGAGGATCAGCGTCGAGATCGCAGCAACGGTCACACTGCGCACATAAGACGAGACGTAGAGCCAGTCGCCGAACAATGTATTGAAATTCTCGAACGACAGCGCCGAGACGAAGTCCTTCACACCCTGCCAGCCGGCGGATGGATCGAATACCGGACTATAGGGCGGCTGCGCCAGTTCGGTCTGCGACAGGCTGATGCGCAGCACGATGAGAAATGGGATCGCCAGAAAGACGATCAGCCAGAGGTACGGCACGCCGATCACAGCGCGGCGATACCAGCGGTCGAAAGGTGTAGCCGCTCCCGCCATCGCTCAGTTCCGGATCAGCACGCCGGCATCCGGCGCGAATGACAGCCATGCCGCATCGCCCCGATGCAGCATCGTCGCAGCGTGGCGATCAGTATTGGCCACCGACGCGCGGATCAGCGTGCCGTTGTCGAGCCGCATCTTGTAGACCGAGAGATCGCCGAGATAGGCGATATCGACGATCTTCCCGTACAGGACATTCTCCCTGTCGGATGGCTCGGAAAGATGAATCGCAACCTTCTCGGGCCGGACGGCAACGCAGACTGAATCTCCGGCCTGCAAATTCTTTTTGCTCGTCACGTCAAACGATCTTGATGCAGTCTCGACCGTCGCCAGCCCGCCGCCGTAATCGGTGACCTTGCCTTCGAAGACATTGATATCGCCGATGAACTCGGCGACCCAGCGCGTCTGCGGATCTTCGTAAATCTCGGCGGGCGTACCGACCTGAACCAGCTTGCCGGCATGCATCACGCCGATGCGGCCGGCCATCGTCATCGCCTCTTCCTGATCGTGCGTCACGATGATGAAAGACAGGCCGAGCCGCTGCTGCAGCGCCATCAATTCGAACTGCGTCTCGTCGCGCAGCTTCTTGTCGAGCGCACCGAGCGGCTCGTCGAGCAGGAACACCTTGGGCGATTTCGCCAACGCCCGCGCCAGCGCCACGCGCTGCCGCTGACCACCGGACAATTGATGCGGCTTTCGATGCGCGAAGTCCGACAGCTTCACCAGCGCGAGCATCTCCTTTACGCGCGCATCGATGTCGGCGCGATTCCATCCATCCTGGCGCAGGCCGAAGGCGACATTGCCGGCGACGGTGAGATGCGGGAAAAGCGCATAGCTCTGGAACATCATGTTGACGGGCCGCTCATAGGGCGGAACGCCGACGATGTCGGCGCCGTCGAGCAGAATGCGGCCCGCATCGGGTTGCTCGAAGCCCGCCAGCATGCGCAACAATGTGGTCTTGCCGCAGCCCGAAGGGCCAAGCAGCGCGAAGAATTCGCCGCGCCCGATATCGAGGGAGACATGATCGACAGCGGTGAAGCCACCGAAGCGCTTGGTCACCGCATCGAATTGCACCATTGGCGAAGAGAGTGACCGGCCCGATACGCCGGCCGGGTCGTCCGGCATGATGGTTCCGCGTTCCTTACATCCGGGCGATTCCACCCGCGCGGCGCACGCTAGAGCATTTTTGCGTCGCTTTGAATCGCGAAAATACTTAAGTGCGCGTCAGCGTACGGCTCACAGCATCCCGCCAGCCCTGCCACTTCCGCGCGCGCGTCGCTGCATCCATTTGCGGCAGGAAGCGCCGTTCGCGCTGCCAGGTGGCTGCAAAGCCTGCGGCGTCGGGGCACATCCCGGTCGCATAACCCGCGAGATAGGCCGCGCCGAGCGCTGTCGTTTCCATAACCTGGGGACGGTCCACAGGCGCATCCATGATGTCGGCGATGAACTGCATGGCGGAATCGCTCGCGGTCATGCCACCGTCGACCCGCAGTACGGTATCGGCAGCCTCCGGCCAGTCCGCGCGCATGGCCTCGACCAGATCGCGCGTCTGATAGCCAACCG
>JAEYVN010000026.1 GCA_023431725.1 Pseudomonadota bacterium | reverse complement strand
AGTTCAGGCCCGCTGCGCACGTCGCGTTTGAAGCCTCGTGCAAACAGCTTCCGCCGAATGGCCTGATCGACAGCTTCACGCGTGGCCGAGATCCATAATCCCCGGCCCGGTAGATTTCGTTTCACATCCGGAACGATCTGCTCGTCCGGACCGACCACGAAACGGATCAGTTCACCGACCGGTCGTGTCTCGCGTGTGACAACGCACATGCGTTCGGTGGCCGCCCCCTTGTGGAGGCCGCCATCGAGCAGGCTATCGTCGAGCCTCGCGAGCATACCGGGGGGGCACCTCAAGCTTCCGCGGGTTCTTCGGCGGCTTCGTCAGCCGGCGTGCCGAGATCGGCTTCGGTGATCCAGCCGGCTTTTAGCCGGGCCTGCATCACAATCTGCTCGCACTCGTCACGGCTGAGATTGAAGCCGTCCAGGTAACCCGGCTCACGTTTGGTTTCGCCGTCCTTGCGTTCGGTCCAGCCAGCCAGATCGTCGGTTGCGCACCCGGCCAGGTCCTCGACCGTCTTGATGCCGTTCTCGCCGAAGGCCACCAGCATCTGCGAGGTGACGCCCGGAACGTCTTTCAATTCGTCCTCGACGCCAAGTTCACGGCGCTTCTCGTCGTATTCGCCTTCGATGCGCTCAAGATATTCCTTCGCGCGGGACTGCAACTCTTCGGCTGTCTCCTCATCGAAACCTTCGATGCTGGCGATCTCCTTGAGATCGACGAGCGCCAATTCCTCGACACTGGTGAAGCCTTCCGAGGCGAGCAATTGAGCAACCACTTCGTCCACATCGAGCGCTTCGACGAAGGTCTTGGTGCGGTTCTGGAATTCGGCCTGGCGGCGCTCAGATTCTTCCTGTTCGGTCAGGATATCGATATCCCAGCCGGTGAGCTGCGAAGCGAGGCGCACATTCTGACCGCGGCGACCGATCGCCAGTGACAGCTGCGCATCCGGTACCACGACCTCGATGCGCTCCCTGTCCTCGTCGAGCACGACCTTGGCGACTTCCGCCGGAGCCAGTGCGTTGACGACGAAGGTCGCGATGTCCTGCGACCACGGGATGATGTCGATCTTCTCGCCCTGCAGTTCGTTCACCACGGCCTGTACGCGCGAACCGCGCATACCGACGCAAGCGCCGACCGGATCAACGGAGGAATCGCGGGAAATCACAGCGATCTTGGCGCGGGAGCCCGGATCGCGGGCCACGGCACGAATTTCGACGATGCCGTCGTAGATTTCCGGCACTTCCTGCGCGAACAGCTTGGCCATGAATTGCGGATGTGTGCGCGACAGGAAAATCTGCGGGCCACGCGGCTCGCGACGCACGTCGTAGATATAGGCGCGCACGCGGTCGCCGTTGCGGAAAACCTCGCGCGGCAGCATCTCGTCGCGGCGGATAATGGCTTCGCCACGGCCGAGGTCGACGACGACATTGCCGTATTCGACGCGCTTGACGACGCCGTTGACGATATCGCCGATGCGATCCTTGTACTCCTGATACTGACGGTCACGCTCGGCTTCGCGCACCTTCTGCACGATCACCTGCTTGGCGGATTGTGCGGCGATGCGGCCATATTCCAGCGGCGGCAGGGCATCGGCGATGGTGTCGCCGATCTGTGCCGAAGGATTGAGGCGACGGGCATCATCAAGGCTGATCTGGTTGGACGGGTTTTCGACCGCCTCGACCACCAGCATGTGGCGGGACAGGCGAAGTTCACCCTTTTTCTGGTCGATTTCGGCGCGGACTTCGGTTTCGCTGCCATAACGCGAGCGTGCAGCGCGTGCGATCGCGTCTTCCATCGCCGCAATGACGATGCTGCGGTCGATTGTCTTTTCCCGCGCGACCGCATCGGCGATCTGCAGCAATTCGAGCTTGTTTGCGCTCACGGCTGCCATCGGTCACTCTCCTTCGTCAAAGTCGGATTCGTGGTCAGGGTTCAGGCCGGACCTTACCTTTTTGGCACGGTCCAATTGGGCTTGCTTCGGCCGAGGGGCCGTCGGGTCGATTTTCTTCTTGGCCTTGCCCGGTTTTGCCTTGGCTTTCGATTTCGGCGAGTAATCGCGCACCGGTTCACCGGCGTCGATACGGGCCTGACGTTCCGCCTCTTTGTCCTTGCGCAGGGCCTCGGCGATCAATTCATCGGTGAGGACCAGTTTGGCCTCGGCCATGTCCTCGATCGGCAGCAGCACTTCCACCTTATCATCGGCCTTGGCGTCGTCTCTTTGGAGCCGCACGGCGCCGCCTTCAACCCCGATCAGGATACCGCGAAAGCGTTTGCGGCCCTCGGTCGGCACGCTCATCTCGATTTTCGCCAGATGTCCGGTGCTGCGCTCGAAATCCGAACGCCGGACCAGCGGTCGGTCAAGGCCAGGCGAGGAAACCTCCAGCCGATAGGCCTGGGGCACGGGGTCAGCGACATCCATGACCGGCGACAACGTCCTCGAAATTTCTTCGCAATCCTCGATGGTCAACGTGCCATCCGGCCGTTCGGTCATGACCTGCACGGTGCAGCCATCAGCGCCGGACACACGGACGCGCACCAGTCTGTAGCCCAGGCCTTCGACGACGGGTTCCGCGACGGCTGCAATGCGCGCAGCAAGGCCCGGCTCCGCGATCAGGCGCGGTTCTGATGATGTGCTGGCGTCAGGCAACAAGCTCATGCGATGCGTGTTTCGACCGTAAAATGTCCGTTTCGCCCGGGGGCCTGAAAGCCGCGCCTGCGTCGAGGCAGGCCCGTTTCAGGTAATAAAAAAGAGCGGGTCCCGGGCGGGCCCACTCTCAAAAACCGACCGGATCAAACCAATCGTTATGAGGTGTCTTTATCAGACAGCACCAATATAGCGATTTTGGCCATTTCCGCAAGGGTGGGGCTGGAGCCGAGATCGGGGTGTTTGACGGATTGGCTAAACCCTTCCTTCAGAAAGCGGACTTAGAATCGAAGGTGTTTTCGCGCCTACCCCCTTTGCTGATCTAGCACAACGCTGATCGACCAGAATGGCCGCTCTCCTCTCGATGATTCCTGGACTTGCAAACGTCGTAAAAGATGGCTCTGGCGAAAAGCGTGCCCAGGCCCTCCGTCAAATCACTGCGCTTTTTGTAGAAGGCTCGGGTCGTTTCAATGCCGAACACATTCGTCTGTTTGACGATGTGTTCCTGATGCTGATCAACGAGATCGAAGGAAAAGCGCTGGTGGAATTGTCGCGCCAGCTCGCGCCCGTGTCGGATTCGCCGGTCAATATCGTGCGACGCCTGGCGAAGGACGACGACATCATGGTCGCCGGACCGATGCTGGCGCAATCACCGCGGCTGCTGACGGCCGACCTTATCGATATTGCGAGCACGAAAAGCATCGACCACCTGTTTGCCATATCCGGCCGTCTCCGCATCGAGGCGCCGGTGACGGACATCATCGTTCGTCGCGGCGACCTGGCGGTAAAGCGAAAGCTTGCCGGCAATGTTGGCGCGCGTCTCTCCGACAGCGGATTCACCGCACTGTTGCGCAGCGCCGAGCATGACAGCGTGCTGGCCGAAACGGTGGCATTGCGTACCGATATTCCCGATCATCTGTTCCGCGAATTGCTGACTCGCGCCACGGATGTCGTGCGGCAGCGCTTGCTGACCCATGCGCGCCCCGAGACACAGGCACATATCCGTGCCGTTCTCGCCAAGGTATCCGACGAAGTTGCCAGAAAGCCGATGCGCGACTTCGCCGAGGCGCAGCAGCAGATCCGCCTGCTGGCCAAGGCCGGCGAATTGACCGAAGCGCAACTCGCCGATTTTGCTCGATCAAAGGAATATGACAGCACCGTCGCTGCCCTTTCGGAACTGACGGAAGTGCCAATCGATGTTGTCGAGCGTCTGATGAATGGCGATCGGCCCGACCCGATTCTGATCCTGTGCAAGGCCGCCGGTTATTCGTGGCCGACCGTGCGCAACATCATCCAGGCTCGCCTTGGCAGCAGGGGCAAGGCCGCGCCGACGCTGGAATCGGCGCATTCGAATTTCGACAAATTGTCGGCTGCGACCGCGCAACGCGTCGTTCGCTTCTGGCAGTTGTCGCCCGGCAGCATCCCCGCAGCGATCTGAGCGCCTAGCGCCTAGCGCCTAGCGCCTGCGAAATGCGAGATAGCAGGGCGTGCGCCCTTCGCGTTTCGCTTTGGCTTCATAGCGCGTACCGCCGAAGTCGGACCATGGCTCGCGCCAGTCGTCGGCGCGATTCGCCGTCCATTCGAAATCCGGCGATCGCAGAAGCCGCAGCAGCGTCCAGGCGGAATAATCATCGATATCCGAAGCAAAGCGGAATTCGCCGCCGGGGCGCAGCACACGCGCCAGAGCGGCAACGCTCTTGTCCTGGACAAAACGTCGCTTCCAGTGGCGCCGCTTCGGCCACGGATCGGGATACAGGAGATCGACGCGGGCCAGCGATGCCGCCGGCAGCCAGGCGAGGACGTCGGTGGCGTCACCGTGATGCAGCCGGATGTTGCGAAGGCCCTTGGCCTCGATCGCAACCAGCGCCTTGGCCATGCCGTTCACGAACGCCTCGATGCCGATGAAGCCGCAATCGGGATAGAGTTCGGCCTGCGCAATCAAATGTTCGGAGCCGCCGAAGCCGATTTCCAGTCGGACCTCGCGCACCGGGATTGGAAAAAGTTCTGGCAGGGCGGCAGGGGCCGACGATTGCAGATCAAGGCAAAGCCTCGGCAGCAAAGTCTCCGTTAGAAGGGCCTGCCCTGCCCGTAATTTTTTACCTTTGCGGCGGCCAAAGAAGGCGCCTTCGCGCGCGGCGGACAGTGGATCGTCGTTTGGTGTATCGGAATGCATAACGGCCGCATCCATGATGCGGCCGTTCGCAAAACTCAACGCAAATCGCGCTTCGGAGGGCGTTATTTCAACGCCTTGCGGATCTGGTCGGCGAGATCGGTCTTCTCCCAGGAGAAGCCGCCGTCCTTTTCCGGCGCCCGGCCAAAGTGACCGTAAGCGGCGGTGCGGCGATAGATCGGCCGGTTCAGCTTGAGCGTCCGGCGGATATTGGTCGGACGCAGCGGGAACAATTCAGCCAGAACCTTTTCCAGCTTGCCGTCATCGACCTGGCCGGTGCCATGGGTATCGACCAGAAGCGACATCGGATCGGCGACGCCGATCGCGTAGGCCACCTGAATGGTGCAGCGCTCGGCGAGGCCGGCGGCCACCACGTTCTTGGCGAGGTAGCGCGCGGCATAGGCGGCCGAGCGGTCAACCTTGGTCGGATCCTTGCCGGAGAAGGCGCCGCCGCCGTGCGGCGCATAACCGCCGTAGGTATCGACGATGATCTTGCGACCGGTCAGGCCGCAATCGCCGTCCGGACCGCCGACCACGAAGTTGCCGGTCGGGTTCACCAGGAAGTCGGATTCCTTCTTCGGCATCCAGCCCTTCGGCAGCGCGGACGCGACGGCATCGCCGATCATGTCCTTCACCATCGACGGCGTGTACTTCTTGCCGTTCTTGTTGGTGGCGTTGTGCTGGGTCGAGACCACAACCTTGGTGCAACCGACGGCCTTGCCGTCCTCATATCGGACCGTAACCTGGCTCTTGGCGTCCGGTTGCAGGTCCGGCAGCTTCTTGGAGTGACGCAGGTCGGCAAGAACCTTCAGGATCTTGTGTGAGAAATAGATCGGAGCCGGCATGAACGAGTTCTTTTCATAGACCTCGCTCTCGGTGCAGGCGAAGCCGAACATCATACCCTGGTCGCCCGCGCCTTCCTGCTCGCCATCCTTCTTCTTCTTGGCGTCGACGCCCATGGCGATGTCGGGCGACTGACCGTGCAGCAGGACCTCGACGTCGGCACCATGGTACGAGAAGCCGTCCTGATCGTAGCCGATGTCCTTCACGACATCGCGTGCGATCTGGGCGATCTGCTCGCGGTTGATGATCGCCTGCGAACCGTACTTTTTGAACAGCGGTGCCTGACCACGGCCCTCGCCGGCGATGACGATCTTGTTGGTGGTGGTCAGGACCTCACAGCCCAGGCGTGTGTTGACCAGGCTGTCGTCGGCGATACCGAGCTTGACGTCGTTCGCAATGAAGGCGTCGAGAATGGCGTCGGAAATCTGGTCGCTGACCTTGTCAGGATGCCCTTCGGAGACGGATTCACTGGTAAAAAGATGGCTCTTGCGCGGCACTGAAAACTCCCCCTAGGGACGAGATGGACCGTTGGTCGGTTATGACACGCGGTTTCAATGCAGCGTTGTCATCCGGCGGTCAAGATGTGGGCTGAGTGGGCCCCCAAGTTGGGCGGCCACGGGCGGACTAATTTTTGTCCTCGCCGGCGATCTGCTCGACGAGATCGACGATCTTACGGCGGAGCTTGCCGTCTTCGATGCGCATGAAGGCGCGAGTCAGGGCAAGTCCATCCGAGGTCGCGAGAAAGTCAGACACATACGTCGGTGACGGTGCCTCGCCGAAGCCTGCCGTGTCATTGGCGGCATTGGGCGCGCCTTCAAAGAAGAACGAGACCGGTACCTGAAGGATGTTCGAAATCTGCTGCAGGCGACTTGCGCCGATGCGGTTCGTGCCCTTCTCGTACTTCTGGACTTGTTGAAACGTCAGACCGAGAGCATCCCCCAGCTTCTCCTGACTCATGCCAAGCATCATGCGACGCATGCGCACACGGCTGCCAACATGTTTGTCTGTTGGATTGGGGGCCTTCTTAATCATGGTCGCTCATCTCCCGCGCGTCGCGCTTGGAATTGTCAAGAACCCGCGTCGGGGTGATGTGCGGTGTTTGCTCACGTTTACCCGCCTCGTCAAATTGTTTTACATTATAAGGCAGTTGCAGAGAGCACAAAGCGCGCGCTTCTTAATCAATATAAAAAATTTGGCTCAGCTCTGTGTATTTCTTGGAGAAGAGACCACTATCGCAAATTGGTCCGACAAATTTTGCGAAATTACCGAACTCATTTTGGTTGTTTCGATGATCGATAACGCAGAGCGACAAACAAGCTGAGTAAAAACACGAGGCCAGCAGGTCCGTCGCCTAACCGTGCATAGAGCGTTGGTGCAATTGATCGCGGTAATTGCGAATCAAGAATACCTTCAGTGCCCAAGGGTAGCTGCTGGATAACGCGCCCAAGCGGATCGACGACCGCGGAGATGCCGTTGTTGGCCGCTCGTACAAGCGGCAGACCTTCTTCAATCGAGCGTGCACGCGCCTGCTGGAGATGTTGGTAAGGTCCCGGGCTCATACCAAACCATGCGTCATTTGTGACGTTCAGTAGCCATCCGGGCCGGTCATCATTGGGTACGATAGCGCCTGGAAAAACGATCTCGTAGCAGATCAGCGGCAAAAGGCGCGGCGCGCCTCGCAAGTCATATACGCGATGCCGATCGCCAGCCAGAAAGCCGCCCTGCACTTTGGTCAGTTGCAATAGACCGAGGCGTTCGAGCGTCGATTGAAATGGGAGATACTCACCGAACGGGACAAGATGCACCTTGTCGTAAACCGATAGAATGGTCCCGTCGTGATCAATTGCGTAGATCGAGTTGTACGCGCGCGGTCTTCGTTCGCCCGGCAAGGGGTCTGCATAGCGTGCAGCTCCGGTCAGCAGAACCGTTCCTTCCGGAAGCAAGCCTGCGATTTGCGCGAGCGCATCGCCATCACGTGTCAGAAAAAACGGAAACGCCGATTCAGGCCAGATCAGATGCGTCACATCGCGCAGGCCTGACGTTTGCGGCGTGGTCGCGCGATCCGATAGCGACAGATAGTGACTCATGATTTTCTGTCGCGCGCCGTAGTTGAATTTTTCGTCCTGTGGCACGTTAGGCTGCATGATGCGCAGCCGGACATCTTTCACGAATTCGGTTGGAGCACGTGCAAGACGAATCGCTCCGTAGCTGGCCATCGCACCCAGTACGGCCAGCGACAAAGCCAACGGCAGCCAGCGACGTTTTGTATCAGTCTGTTCGTCTGCCAGTGTTGCCGGGCTCGCAAAGATGGCCACCGAAAGAATGGTCAGGCCCCAGAGGCCGACGATCGAGAGCGTCTGCGCAAGGGCGAGATTGGCGGTGAGTGCGTAGCCATAGCTATTCCAAGGAAAGCCGGTGAGCACATGCCCACGCATCCACTCCGCGAAAGTCAGCGCTACGGCGAGTGACAGAATGCGCACCGGGCCGCGCTGCCAGAGCAGCCGGGCCAACGCAAAGCCGGCGGCCGTAAAAATCGCCAAGCCGGCAGGCAAGGCGGTGACGGCGATGGGCAGCAGCCAACCGAACGTCTTGGCATCCACAAGAAAGGCGTGCCCGATCCAGTAAAGACCGACCAGAAAATACCCGAACCCGAAGAACCAGCCCGCAAGGCCGGCTGCGACGTAGCCTCCAAAACGTCCGGCACCGGACCCGTCGATCAGCCAGACGGCGACCGGAAACGTCAAAAAGAGAATTGGCCAGACATCGAACGGAGGCAGCGCCAGTACGGAGATGGCCCCGGCCGCGAAAGCGATCAGGGCGCGGCGCCAGCCCCAGGCCAGGACGACCGCATGGGCGACCTTCGCAATGCTCACGGTTGCTGGAGGGTCTTGGTGACGCCCGTCTCCGACGGACCCGGAAAGGCGGCTGATGCGCTTGAGGCCTGCGCGATCGAGTGTGGCTCCTGGGTCTGGGATTCCTCTGCTGCGGCCGCGTCACGCGGGCTTGTGCCGTGGTGAATCTTCACCTTCTTCACCCGGCGAGGATCGGCATCGAGGACTTCGAACTCATAACCCTCCGGACCCGGCACAAGTTCACCGCGGACCGGCACGCGGCCGACCTGCGAGACCAGATAGCCGCCGAGCGTGTCGACCTCGTTCAGCGCCTCACCAACGTCGAACCCATTGCCGATCGCGGCGATCACGTCTTCAAGGCTGGCGCGAGCATCCGCCACGAGCGAGCCGTCGGTTTGCCGCACGATGTCCGGTGCCGCTTCGTCGTCATGTTCGTCCTCGATATCGCCGACGATCAGCTCGACGATGTCCTCGATCGAAACGATGCCGTCGGTGCCGCCGTATTCGTCGACGACGAGAGCAAGATGAATACGGGTCGCCTGCATCTTCGCCAGAAGATCGATGGCCGGCATGGAGGGCGGCACAAACAGAAGCTGCCGGACGATCTTGGCTTCGGATAGAGGCATCGACAGATCGATCGCGCCAAGGTCGAGGCCGGCCGGCTTTGGCTTTTTGCGCTTGGCGTTGGCGGCGGGATCGACTGCTGCGCGCGCTGTAATGAAGGCAAGCAGGTCGCGGATGTGAACGATGCCGACCGGATCGTCGAGCGTGTCATTGAAGGCGACAAGACGAGAATGGCCTGCATTCTCGAACATCTTCATCAATTCGCCGAGTTGGATATCCTGCTGGACGGCAATGATGTCGGCGCGCGGCACCATGACGTCGTCGATCCGCCGTTCGCGCAGCCCAAGAATATTCTTGAGCATCGTTCCTTCTTCCGGCGAAAAACCGAGGTCGCTGGGTGCGCTTTCCTCGAGGACCTCCTTCAGATCGGCTCGTGTCGAACTGGGGCGCCACCCAAACAGCGTGCGCAGCCATTTCGAGAAGACACCTTCTCCTTGATCGCGCGGCCCATGCTCGCGGAGTCCATGGCCAACGGGGACGGGAAGGTTGCGACTAGGGCTCGGTTCGGGCTCGGTCTCGCTGCGACTTGCGTCGCTGGTACTTGGACCATCGGTGTCAGGCATGTTTCTCTTTAGTCCGCCAATTTCCGGTCTGCATAGGGGTCGGCAATGGCAAGGCTTGCCAGGATGCGCGTCTCCAGACCTTCCATGTGAAGGGCATCGTCGTCGGTTTCGTGATCGAAGCCGATCAGATGAAGATACCCGTGAATCGCCAGATGGGCGAGATGATCGGTGAAGGCCTTGTCGTCGGCCTCAGCCTCGCGGCTTACTGTCTCATAGGCGATGGCAATATCGCCGAGATGGCCTTCCTGCGCGGCCGCAATGTCGCTTGCGGGAAAGGACAGCACATTGGTCGGCTTGTCCATGCCGCGCCATTGCGCGTTGAGTTGCCGGATCGTTTCATCATCTGTCAGCATCACAGCGATCTCGCCGTTGGTGCTCTCGAAAGCTGTGGCCGCTTCGATGGCCCTGCGCACGATGTTCTCGGCATCATGGTGGTTCCAGGCGTCGGCTTCGACAATAACATCGATCGCCAGTGGCGTTTGCGCGCCTTTGGTCGCAGCCGTGTGCATCATCTGCTCTCGCGAGGTTTTGCTGCTGGTATGGCGCGATCATAGGCGGCGACGATCCGCGCCACGAGTTCGTGACGGATCACGTCTTCATTCTTGAATGTGACCTGGCCTATGCCCTCGACATCGGTCAGCAATCTCGTTGCTTCCGAGAGGCCGGAAACCTGGCCCGGCGGCAGATCGATCTGGCTCGGGTCGCCGGTGACGATCATGCGGCTGTTTTCGCCGAGACGAGTCAGAAACATCTTCATCTGCATTGATGTCGTATTCTGAGCTTCGTCGAGAATGACCGCTGCATTATGCAGCGTGCGGCCGCGCATGAAGGCAAGCGGGGCAATTTCGATCTCACCGGTCTGCAAGGCGCGTTCGACAATACGCATGTCCATCAGATCGAACAAAGCATCGTAGATCGGGCGCAGATAAGGATCGACCTTCTCGCGCATATCGCCGGGCAGAAAACCGAGGCGTTCGCCGGCTTCAACTGCGGGGCGCGAGAGAATGATGCGATCCACTTCCTTGCGCTCGAACAACGAGATGGCGTGGGCAACCGCAAGCCAGGTCTTGCCGGTGCCGGCCGGCCCGATGCCAAATACCAGCGAGTGCCGTTTCAAGGCGCGAATGTACGCGTCCTGACCTGCCGTGCGGGCGCGGACATTGCGCTTGCGCAGGGAAATGTCGGCAAAGTTCGGACGCGCCGTTGCCGGATCATTGTCGAACAACGAGCCCTGCGACACGGTCTGCCGGATTGCACCTTCAACGTCGCCCTGCACCAGTTCGCCGCCACTCTTGAGCTGCTCATACAAGGTCTCAAGGACGCGCCGGGCCTGGTCGCACGCCTCGCGCGGCCCTTCGATGGTGACGTGGTTGCCGCGCGAATCGGCAACGACATTGAGCTTGCGCTCGATCAGCGCCAGGTTCTGCCCATATTGACCGAACAGCGTCGACGCCAGCTTGTTGTCGTCAAAGGCCAGCATCGTTTGTGTCGGCGGTTCATCGCCGACCTTCGCTGCAATTGAAGAACCCTGAAACACTGTATTCTGGCCCGGCTTGTAATTGCGCAAGACCGTCATGCTCCCATCGCAGCAAGCGGCGCATGGTGCGGGTCTTCTGCCGCGCCCTGTGCCGCAAGCGTTCCGAACAAGCTGTAACTACCGGTATCGTCGATTATCACCGATGCGATTGTGCCAATCAGAGATGGCGGCGCCATGACCTGCACCGGCTGCAGATAAGGCGATTTGCCGACGATCTGCCCAGGCAAACGGCCAGTTTTTTCGAACAAGATATCAAAGGTGCGACCGATGCAGTTTCGGCTGAAGTCAGCCAGTTGCCGGTCGACCAATGCCTGCAATTCATGCAGACGCGCCGACTTCACATCTTCGGGGACCTGACCGCCCATATCTGCGGCCGGTGTTCCCGGGCGCGGCGAATATTTGAACGAGAAAGATCCGGCAAAGCCGACATCTTCGATCAGTCGAATGGTCTCCCGGAAATCGGCATCGGTTTCGCCGGGAAAGCCGACGATGAAATCGGATGTGAAGGCGAGAGCAGGTTGCGCTGCACGCAGCCGGTCAATGACACGCCGATAATCATCGCGCGTGTGCCGCCGATTCATTGCATCGAGAATGCGATCCGATCCGGACTGCACCGGTAGGTGCAGTTGCGGCACCAACTCGGGCAAATCGCGGTGGGCTGCAATAAGGCTGTCATCGACATCGCGCGGGTGGCTTGTCGTATAGCGCAGGCGATCAATGCCGGGTATTTGCGCGATGCGTTCGAGCAACCGCGCGAGCGTCCATGGACTGCCGTCCGGCCCTTCGCCATGATAGGCATTGACGTTCTGGCCAATCACCGTGATTTCGCGGATACCGGCGTCGGCAAGCCGTTCGGCTTCGCCAAGGATCTTGGTGACAGGACGCGATATCTCGGCACCGCGCGTATAGGGCACAACGCAGAAGGTGCAGAATTTGTCGCAGCCTTCCTGGATGGTCAGGAACGCACTGACACCGCGCGCGCGCATTTTTTCGCGCGTCGGCTGTTTCAAGAAATCGAATTTGTCTTCCGCCGGAAACTCGGTCTCGACAGGGCGCTCGCCGCGCTCTGCCTGCCCAAGAAGGTTCGGCAGGCGGTGATAGCTCTGTGGGCCGACAACAAGATCGACGGCGGGCGCGCGCCGCATGATCTCGGCGCCTTCGGCTTGCGCGACGCAACCGGCGACAGCAATCGTGACCTTGCGGCCAGCGCTCGCGGCTTCGTCCTTCATCATGCGCAGGCGGCCAATTTCGGAATAGACCTTTTCCGCCGCCTTCTCGCGGATATGGCAGGTGTTCAGCACCACGAGATCGGCGTCGTTGACGTCGGTCGTCTCGGTGAATCCCTCCGGGGTCAGCATGTCGGCCATACGAAGCGAGTCGTAGGCGTTCATCTGGCAACCGTAGGACTTGATGAAGAGCTTACGGGGTCCGGTCATGCCGCGTGATGGGGCGCTGTCGGCGCGAAATGCGTCAACGGTCCTAATCCTTCAGTGCAAATACGACAGACATGCCAGGGTTCCTGAAGACCCATCTTATAGCCAAACCGGTGAAAAAGGAATGCGGTGCCCACCTTCATGATGCTCGGGACCGATCCAAGGCCGAAATAGGCCGAAATTTTCAGGCTTCAAGCACTTGGGTTCAAGAATATGGTCTTATGATACCCAATAAACGTCCGTCAGCTCTTCGTCTCATCGTCCAGCGGAACGGCATACAGTTCCAGGCGGTGATCGATCAGCTTGTATCCGAGCCGCCTTGCCACCTCTGCTTGCAATCTCTCAATTTCCTCGGATTGGAACTCAATGACCTCTCCGTTTCGGAGATTGATCAAATGGTCGTGGTGCACGTCCGAAATCTGCTCGAAGCGGGCCCGTCCCTCACGAAAATCGTGACGCTCGATAATACCGGAATCCTCGAACAGCTTAACCGTCCGGTAGACCGTCGAGATCGAGATGCGGTCATCGATCTTGGCGCAGCGGCGATACAATTCCTCGACGTCGGGATGATCGTCGGCATCGTTGAGCACGCGGGCGATGGTCCGCCGCTGCTCGGTCATGCGCATACCCTTTTCGGCGCACCGTGCTTCGATGCTGGTGACTTTCTTTAGATTGGTCGCCTTCAAGGCCACATCCAACTCCGCTCGTCGGCCCATTTTAGAATCGGGGCGAGCGCTCGTCCAATCAGACGAGATCACGCCGTAATACCAGTGCGCTGGTCGGCCTTCCCGACGCATTCGGGTAATAGCCGGGTCGGCGCCCGACTTCCACAAAACCTGCCCGGCGGTAAAGCCGCAGGGCGGGGGTGTTGCCTTCGTCGACTTCCAGAAACACCATCCGTATGCCGAAAGCCGCCAGACGCCCCAGATGGTGCCTTAGCATCGCGCGCGCAATGTTGCGGCCGCGGTAGGAGCTCGATACGGCAACGGACAGGATTTCGGCTTCATCCGCTGCAATTCGCGACATGATGAAGCCGGCGAATTTTTTCCCGATCGTTGCGCGATGCGCGATGACATTTCTGTCGAGCAGCATGTGCTCGATCTCATCTTCGCTCCAGCCGCGCTGGAATGACGCAGCATGCAGCTTTGCGATGGCTGCGCTATCGCCCGTCTCTGCATCGGACACAACCGGAGGCCGTATCGGCGAGAATAGCTCGAACAACCATCTCATCGGCGCGGCAATTGCGATGCGGTTTGCGGGTGTGCATTGGGAGGACGCAGATAAAGCGGCTTCGGCGGCGCCTCTTGTTGTGCGGCCATTGCACCAAGTCTTGCGACCCAATCGATGTCCGGCGCGCGTCGCTCGTCGATCGACGGCGCCTTTGCATTGTCCGGCCAGATCTCAGCCATCATCGCCGCGCCCGATCCGACGAGCCGCGCCGACGCGCCTGCCGCTGCGTGAACGGCCTCGGCCACCGGCACGATCCGCGGCGACAGCAGAACATGGCCGCCGGCGCCATAGAGCTGCAGGTAGATGTGCCGATGGCGGCCATCGATGGTGGCGGCAACAGGCTGACCGGGGTCGATGGCGATATAGGGCGCGGCGAGTGCCGCCAGTGTGGTGATTCCGACGACCGGCCTTTTTGCCGCCAATCCCAACCCACGCGCCGCTGCAATACCGACCCGGAGGCCGGTGAAGCTGCCGGGGCCGACGGTGACGGCAATGCGATCGAGATCGGCAAAGCCGATCGCGCCTTGCGCCATGACGCCAGCAATAAGCGGCATCAGCGCCTCGGCGTGACCGCGCGTCATGATCTGCGTATCGCTCGCGATCACAAGCTCCTGCGTGGAGTCGTAGATCGCGGCGGAACAGGCTTCCAGTGCGGTGTCGATGGCGAGAACGAGCATGCGGACGTCATACATCGTATGGCCGCCCTCGCGAAAGCGGGGACGGCCAGGATGCAGGGCGAGCGACGAGTGTCGTTAGACTGGCCGAACCTCGGTCACGTCCGGAACGAAGTGACGCAACAGGTTCTGGATGCCGTGTTTCAGCGTGGCCGTCGAAGACGGGCA
>JAEYVN010000005.1 GCA_023431725.1 Pseudomonadota bacterium | reverse complement strand
TCCGCCGTGCCGCGACGGAACGACAACACCACCGGCAGGGTGATCTTTCCTTCGCGGAAATCGTCGCCGACATTCTTGCCGAGCTTGGCGGACTTGCCGCCGTAATCGAGCGCATCGTCGACCAGCTGGAAGGCGATGCCCAGATTCATGCCATAGGACCGGCAGGCGGCGAGATCGGCCTTGGCGCGGCCGGCCAGCACCGGCCCGACCTCGCAAGCCGCAGCGAACAGCTCGGCCGTCTTGCCGCGAATCACGGCGAGATATTCGTCCTCGGTGGTTTCTGTATTCTTGGCGGCGGAGAGCTGCATCACCTCGCCTTCGGCGATCACGGTTGCCGCGGCCGACAGGATATCGAGCGCCCGCAGATTGCCGACCTCGACCATCATGCGGAACGCCTGGCCGAGCAGAAAATCGCCGACCAGTACGCTGGCCTCGTTGCCCCAGAGCATCCGCGCCGCCAGCTTGCCGCGCCGCATCTCGCTCTCATCGACGACGTCGTCATGGAGCAGCGTGGCCGTGTGCATGAACTCGACGGCAGCGGCGAGCTTCACATGCCCGTCGGCCTCGTAGCCGGCCAGTCGCGCCATCGCCAGCGTCAGCATCGGCCGCAGTCGCTTGCCGCCGGAATTGATCAGGTGATTGGCGACTTCCGGGATCATCGTCACCTGGGAGCCGGTGCGTGCCAGAATCGCGGCATTGACCCGTTCCATGTCGGGCGCGGTCAGCTCGACAAGCCGGTTGATCGTCGCCGACGGATGGGACTCGAAAGGAATAACGACCGCCACGCAGGCACTCCCAAAAGTAGCGCTTCCACTAGGAAACGCTATGTTCAGCGGACCTCTGCGCCGCTGTACCGCGCATTTTATGGGGGGGCGGCATTGGGCGCAAAACAATTCGGACCAGCGTACGGGGAAGCCCGAACACCGAGCGCCCTTCTGTTGATCCCCTGCCACAACGAGCAGGCAACCATCCCCGATACCGGCAATGGCCGCGCCCTGCTGCCAGACGCGGCGTTTGATGTCCATCGCCAATCTTGCGGTCATCGGACCGCCAGCCTAGACGGGAGGCAGCGGGCCTCCCCGACGCTACGAGCGGGACGTCCGTGCTGCGGTTTTTCGCCGCCCTGCCTATCTGACGAAAAGGAAAATCCTGGCCATCTCGGTGGCCCTCCTGCACGTCGGACCCCACCCCGCGAAGCAGAACCCAAAAAGGATTGAGCCCATGCGCGAGATCGTTCGCACCAATGACCCGGTCCTGATCAACGCCATCGAGACGTTGTTCAATGGGGCACACATCGCCTACATGGTCCTCGACCAGAACATGAGCGTACTGGAAGGCTCCATCGGCTTGCTGCCGAGACGAATCATGGTCGCGGACCAGCAGGAACTCGAGGCCCGGCAATTGCTCACCGACGCGGGCCTCGCCGGCGAACTGCGTGATCTCAAACCATAAACGCGTGGCGAATATCGCGAATGCACACCACGCCGACCGACGTTACCGACAACGCCATCCTGAATGGTCGCCTGCATCTCCTGCAGCCCAAACGCGGCCATCGCTTCGGACATGACGCGATCCTGCTTGCAGCCGCCGTGCCGGCACAAGGCGGCGAGCGCGTCGCCGAATTTGGCGCTGGCGTCGGCGCCGCGAGCCTCGCGCTACTGGCGCGTGTGCCCGACATTTCTGCGACGCTGTTCGAAATCGACGCAACCTTATGTGCGCTGGCGCGCGAGAATATCGCGCGCAATCACCTGTCGCAGCGCGCGCGAGTGGTTCATCGCGATGTCACCGCTGGATTAGCACCTGATTCACCGTCGCGATCGATGGAAATATTCCATCACGTTTTTATGAATCCGCCATTCAACGATGCGACGCTGCAAGCATCTCCTGATTCCGCCCGACGGCAGGCCCATGCTGCAGATGACAGTTTGCTGCAGACTTGGGTTCGGCAGGCCTCGCGGATGCTCTACGACAATGGCGCACTGACCCTGATCTGGCGAGCCGATGGGCTTGAAAGCGTCCTGGCGGCGCTGAAGCCCTATTTTCCGGGCGCTTCCGTTATCCCGATCTATCCGGCACCGGATCGCGCCGCCATCAGGATCATCGTGCGGGGTTACAGGAGCGGCGCGCGCGGCGTCAGCATTCTACCGCCGCTGACGCTCAACAATCGCGATCTCACACCCAGTCACGAGGCCGAGCAGATCATGCGCCATCTCGGGCCCTGGCCACCCGAGGTTGTTCACGCGAAATCGGAAAAACCTTAAGCTCAGAGCTTGGACGCGGTCGGGCGCTTGGGCCACGCCGACATGTGCGCAAAGGCCGCAACGGTGCCGAGCAGAAGGATCAGCACATAGATCTTCATGGTCAGGCTCTCACTCACCGCACAAACAAAGCTTTTCACTGGATCGCAGTTCCCGCGCGCCATTGCGCCGAGCCTGCATACGCATCAACACATCATTTTGGTTAACGCCCGGTAACTTGAGGCTGTGCTCCAAACAACATAGGACTTTTCGATGGCAGAAATTTCTGGTGACCAGGTGCGGGCATTCTTTCAATCGATGGTTCCGACGCGCTTCCGCAGTGATATCCCGATAGTCCCGGTGGTGCGATTGACCGGCGTCATCGGCTTTTCCACGCCACTGCGACCGGGCATCACACTCGCCGGAGTGGCGCGCCTATTGGACCGGGCCTTCGCCTACAAGAAAGCGAAGGCGGTTGCCCTGATCATCAACTCGCCCGGCGGATCGCCCGTGCAGTCGCATCTCGTATTCAAGCGCATCCGGCAATTGTCGGAGGAAAAGAAAATCCCGGTGATGGTCTTCATCGAGGATGTCGGCGCCTCCGGCGGCTACATGATCGCATGCGCCGGCGATGAGATTTTCTGCGACGTGTCGTCGATCGTTGGTTCGATCGGCGTGGTCGGCGCCACCTTCGGCGTGCAGAAGGCCATGGAAAAACTTGGCATCGAACGCCGGGTCTATACGGCCGGCGACCGAAAAGTGATGCTGGATCCTTTCCTGCCGGAAAATCCGGACGACGTGCGACGCCTGAAGGCGATCCAGAAGGATATCCATGAGGCCTTCATCACCCTGGTAAAAACACGTCGCGGCAGTCGGCTGACCGGCCCCGAATCGGCCTTGTTCTCCGGGGAATATTGGGCCGGTGAACAGGCCCTCCAGTTCGGCTTGGTCGACGGGTTCGGTGACGTACGAACCGTGCTGCACGAGCGATTCGGCGATAAGGTCCAGACACCGCTGATGGCCGACCGCGGTTGGTTCGGACGGCGCGTTCCGGGGGTTGGTTCACAAAGTCTGGCACGGCTGATGTCAGGCGACACACTTGCCGAGGATTTGCTGTCCACGGCCGAAGCACGCGCCATCTGGGCCCGTTACGGGCTTTGAGCGGCCGCGGCGTCGGTGCAGCGGCAAACGGTCGTTATGAATAGTCGTGCGGAAACATGAGCAGGAAGACGATGCCCATCATTCCCCAAATTGTCCTCTGGGCGGCAGGCGCTGTCGCAACCTTCGCGCTCGCCCGGATCGTCCATCGTGAGTATCAGCGCGTCAACGAGGAACTGGAAGCAGCGCGGCTGTCGCCGGTGGTCAGCAAATCAGAGCGGGCGCAGCACCCGACCCTGAAACGCGATCCGCGAACGGGCGTCTATCGTCCCTAGGGCCATTCCGTCGTTTAAGTGCCTCCTCTTTAGCCGTTGGGACGCAACGGCCCCCAGGGCCCATTGATTGGAGTCGGCTCAGCGGCAGCCCCCGGCTGTTGCGGTGCCTGATCTTGCGGCTGCGATGAATCTGCGGACGTCTCATCCTGTTCTGCGGCGAGGTCCTCCGGCTCCGGCAGCACAAGCGGTCCGGGATCTCGGCCGCCCGCGGTGCGCACCAGCGCCTCGACACGACGTTCGATCGAGGGATGAGAGGCAAAGAGATCGGCAAATCCCGAGCGCGGATTGTCGACGCACATTTCCATGACGGCCGACGTAACGCCGGGCAATTCGCCGCGGCCCTCGATCTTGCGCAGCGCCATGATCATGGCGTCCGGATTCTTCGTCAGTTCGACGGCGCCGGCGT
>JAEYVN010000480.1 GCA_023431725.1 Pseudomonadota bacterium | reverse complement strand
GACGAAATGCCGGTCGGCGATCCGCTTCAGCACCGACAGATTCTTGTCGACGATCAGGATCGACTGGCCGCGCGATTTCAGGAGCGAGATGCAACTCCAGATCTCGGCACGGATCACAGGCGCAAGGCCTTCGGTCGCCTCATCGAGGATCAGCAATTGCGGATTGGTCATCAGCGCGCGGCCGCCCGCCAGCATCTGCTGCTCGCCGCCCGACAGGGTGCGCGCATATTGATTGCGGCGCTCCTGCAAACGCGGGAACAGCTTGAACACTTCCTCCAGCGTCCACGGATTCTTGCGCTTCAGCCGGTTCGAGGCGGTGGCGACGAGATTTTCGTACACCGTCAGCAGCGGAAACACCTGCCGGCCTTCCGGTACGAGACCGATGCCGCCACGCGCGATCGCCTCCGGCGTTCGCCCGGCAATCGGCTGCCCGAGAAAGGCAACACTGCCGCCGCCGGGTGGCGTCAGCCCCATCACCGAGCGGATCGTCGTGGTCTTGCCCATGCCGTTGCGGCCGAGCAGCGTGACGATCTCGCCCTCGCCCACTTCGAGGTCGATATCGAACAGCACCTGGCTGCGTCCGTAGCTGGCCTGCAGGCCTTCAACCTTCAGCATCACGCATCACCCTCGCCGAGATAGGCCACGCGCACGGATTCGTCGTTGCGAATGTCGTCCACGCTGCCGGTCGCGATCCGCTCGCCATTGACCAGCACCGAAATGCGGTCGGCCAATGCGAACACGGCGTCCATGTCGTGCTCGACGAGAAGGATCGTCACCTCGGTCTTCAGCACTTTCAGAAGATCGATCATGCGCGTGCATTCGGCGGTGCCGAGACCGGCCATCGGCTCGTCGAGCAGCAGCATGCGCGGCGCCATCGCCAGTGCGATTGCCAGTTCAAGCTGCTTCTGCTCGCCATGCGAGAGTTCGCTGACCTGGATATCCGCACGCGAAGCAAGGCCGACACGGTCGAGCTGCTTGCGCGCCTCATCGCGAATGTCGGTGATGCGGCGGGCATCCTTCCAGAAATGGTAGCTGTGGCCGCGCCGCGCCTGCACGGCAATCGCGACGTTATCGAGCGCCGTATAGCTCGGCAGCAATTGCGTGATCTGGAACGAGCGCGCCAGACCACGCTGCACACGCACCGGCGTGGTCCACGGCGTGATTTCCTTGCCGTCGAACTGGATCGTGCCCTTGTCCTGACGGATCTCGCCCGCGAGCTGCGAAATGAACGTGGTCTTGCCGGCGCCATTGGGGCCGATCAACGCATGCAATTCGCCGTCCGCCACATCGAGCGAGAGATTGTTGGTGGCCACGAGACCGCCGAAGCGCTTCACGAGACCGTCGACACGGAGCAACGGTTCACTCACGTTTGCGGCTCCATCCAGAGAGGATCGATGTCAGGCCGCCCGACGAGAACAGCACGATCAGGATCAGGATCGGGCCCAGGAAGAACTTCCAGTGCTCCGTCCATGAGGTGAGATAGGTCTCAAGGCCGATCAGCACGGCCGCGCCGAGCACCGGCCCGAGCAACGTGCCGGTGCCGCCGATGATGATCATGATCATCAGGTCGCCGGACTTGGTCCAGTGCAGCATGTCCGGGCTGACGAATTTCGAGTAATTCGCCATCAGCGCGCCGGCGAGCCCCGCCCCCATGCCGGCAATGACGAACGCCACCAGCTTGTACTGATAGGTCGAGATGCCGATCGCCGCCATGCGGCGCTCGTTCTGGCGGATGCCGCCCAGCACGACACCGAACTGCGAACGAACGATCCGGGCGAAAACGATGAAGTAGAGCACGGCGATGCCGATCGTCACGTAATAGAAGGTCGTGTCGTCGGCCAGGTTGATATCGGGCAGCACGTTGCGGCGGCGCACGATCAGGCCGTCGTCGCCGCCATAGGCCTTCAGCGACACGAACAGGAAGTACAGCATCTGCGCGAATGCCAGCGTGATCATGATGAACGGCACGCCGCTGGTGCGCAGCGACAGCGCCCCCAGCACCAGCGCAACCAGGCCGCTGACGATGATCGCCGCCGGAATCGTGATCAGCAGCTGATTGGTGCCGGGGATGAAGCCCCAGAACGGATCGCCGGACACATAATGGTTGTAGAGAATGCCGACGACATAGCCGCCGACACCGAAGTAGGCGGCATGGCCGAAGCTGACGAGACCGCCATACCCGAGAATGAGATTCAGGCTCGCCGCCGCGATCGCATAGATCGCGATCCGCGTCGCGAGACCGACCAGCGAGGGATCGCCGATCGCCTTGGCGATCATCGGGAATGCCGCGGCGAGCAGAACAAAGACGATCGTCTCCGCCAGCGGCCACCATGAGCGGCCCGGCGCAGCGTTCTTCTGCGCGATGTAGTTTTCGTCAACCTTGAGCATTGAACAGCCCCTGTGGCCGGATCAGGAGCACAAGCGCCATCACGAGATAGATGCCCATGGACGAAAGTCCGGCGCCAAGAGCGTCGGCTTCCGAGGCATTCATGAAGGTCTTGAAGAAACCCGGAAGGAAAGCGCGCAACATCGTGTCGGTCAGGCCGACGATGAGCGCGCCATAGAAAGCGCCGCGGATCGAGCCGAGACCGCCGATCACAACGACAACGAAAGTCAGAATGAGGATCTGCTCGCCCATGCCGACCTGCACGGCCAAGAGCGGCCCCGCCATCAGTCCGGCAAGTCCCGCCAGCAAGGCGCCGAGCGCGAACACGATCGTATACAGCAGGCGGATATCGACACCGAGCGCGCGCACCATCTCGCGATGGGTCGAGCCGGCGCGCACCAGCATGCCGATCCGCGTCTTGTTGACGAGGAGATACAGTCCGCCCGCCACCAGCAGACCAACCGCCATGATGGCCAGGCGATAGGCCGGATAAGGAACGCCGGGGATCAGTTCGATCGAGCCTGACAAAGCCTGCGGTATCGCAACGAACAGCGGCGTGCGACCGAACAGCATCGTCACGCCTTCGTTGATGAACAGGATCAGCCCGAAGGTCGCAAGCACCTGCTCGAGATGGTCACGATTGTAGAGTCTGCGGATGACGAGGAATTCGATGATCAGCCCGGCCACGGCCGCGGCCACCAGACCGGCCGGAACGGCGAGCAGGAACGAGCCGGTGCGCGCCGCAACCAGCGCCGCGGCATAGGCGCCGATCATGTACAGGCAACCATGCGCGAGATTGATCACATTCATGATGCCGAAGATCAGCGTCAGTCCCGCCGCGAGCAGGAACAGCATGATGCCGAACTGAAACCCGTTCAGGATCTGCTCAAGAACAAGCGTCATGGCAGGCAACACGTCATAACAGAACCAACCCCTCATCTTTGATCTCGGCCGGAAGGCTTGTCGCCAACCGGCCGGATCGGTCTTGCTCGAAGTCTGGAATGCCTAGAACTTGCAATCCTTTGCGAACACGTCGCCCTGATCGCTCATGATCTTGGCACCCGTCTTGATCACAATCTTGCCGTCCTTGTCCTTCTCAACTTTGGTCGCATACCAGTCCTGGATCGGATGCTGGTTCGGACCAAACTTGAAGTTGCCACGCACGGCCTGGAAGTCGGCCTTGACCATGGCCTTGCGGAACTTTTCGGTGTCCTTGACGTCGCCGCCCGAGCCCTTCAGCGCAGCGCCAATGGCAAGCGCGGTGTCATAGCCCTGGCCGGCGTAATAGGTCGGCAGACGATCCGGACCATACTTCTTGGCCCAGGCTTCCATGAACTTCTTGTTGGCCGGATTGTCGAAGTCCGTATTCCAGTGCGCCGTGCCGTTGATGCCGACGGCGGCATCGCCGACTGCTTTCACGATATTCGCATCGAGCGAAGGCGCGGCAACGACCATCGGGATGGTGCCGAGCAGACCGGCCTGCTGATACTGGCGGGTGAAGGCGATGCCGAGACCGCCCGGATGGAAGTGATAGACGGCATCCGGCTTGGCCGCGCGGATCTGCGCCATTTCCGGCGCATAGTCGGTCTGGTCGAGACGCGTATAGAGCTCGCCGGCAATCTGGCCCTTGTAGAAGCGCTTGAAGCCCGCGATCGCATCCTTGCCGGCCTGATAGTTCGGGGCGAGGATGAAGACCTTCTTGTAGCCGAGGTTGTTGGCGTTCTGGCCGGCGCTTTCATGCAGCGTGTCGTTCTGCCAGGACACCACATAATAGTTCTTGTGGCATTCCTTGCCGGCAAAATTCGACGGACCAGCATTCGGGCTGACGTAAATTCCGCCGCCGTCCAGAATGTCCGGCACGGTCGCGCCAGCAATATTTGAGAAGATGATGCCGGTGAACAGCCTGATGCCATCGGTCTTCATCATGCGGTCGGCGATCTGCTTGCCCTGCCCCGGCTTGAAGCCGTCGTCTTCGACGACGAGCTGAACCGGCACACCGCCAAGCTTGCCGCCTTCCATCTCGATGGCGAGCTGGATTGCGTCGCGCACGTCAGCGCCGAGATAGCCACCGGGGCCCGACAGGGTGGTGATCAAACCGATCTTCACCGGCTGTTGCGCCAGCGCCGTCGTCGCCAGCATGGCCGAAACGGCCATTCCCAGTCCAATTTTTGCAATTCTCACGAGAATATCTCCTGTTGTCACATTCCGAGCGTGAGACCGACGCCCTACGCGTCAGCTGATCGGCTCGAATGCGTATCCCGCTCCCGACCGCACAATATGCCCAAAGACAGGCGGCGGAAAATGATACGTCGCAACGATTGTGTTCGTCCCCGCGCAGGCGTCAAGCAGTCTATGGCGCGTTGCGCGGGACTGTTGCGGGTCGACGCAGAAATTCGACGTGAGATCGGGCGTCGCAAGCTGCACGGGACTATGGATGGCATCGGCGAGAAACAGCACTTCGCCGTCGCCGCTGCGCACCCTGACAGTCGCCATGCCGAGCGTATGGCCGGGTGCCGGTTCGAGCCACAAGCCCGGTGCGATCTCCCCCGGAAGTTCAACGCCTTCATACAGGCCAGCGTCGATGATCGGCTGGACGCTGTCGGCGAATGCGCCGTGCAGGAGGAAATCGTCGTCGGCAAATCGGCGACGACAATCCGACAATTCCTGTGCCGGAACGACGTAACGCGCATTCGGGAAGGTCGGCACCCATTGGCCGTCCTTCATCACCGTATTCCAGCCGACGTGATCGGCATGCAGATGCGTGTTGATGACGATATCGAATTGCTCGGGTTCGTATCCGAGCGCTTTCAAACGCGCGATGAAATCGCCGCTGCGCTGGTGCCAGAGCGGCCGGTCCGGCCGCTCCTTGCCATTGCCCAGCCCGGCATCGATCAGACACAGATAATCCGGTGTCTTGATGATGTAGGAATTGAACGTCAGCTTCAGCGCATTGGCGACGACATCGACCGCCGTCGGATAGGTCTTCGCCGCATCATGGAGGACGGACGCTGGCAGGTCGCGGAACACAGCCGCCGCCGGCCAGGTGACATCCTCCATGTCGGCCAGCCGGTGGATCACCGCCGATCCGATTTCCATCCGATCGTCGCTGACAACCACCGGCCCGGTGACCGTTTGCCTCACAGCTTGCAATCCTTGGCGTACGGATCGCCGTATGCCGTCAGGATCTTGTCGCGCGTCTTCAGCACGATGTTGCCGGACGCGTCCTTCTCCACCTTCATGGCGTACCAATCCTGCACCGGGTGCTGGTTCGGACCGAACTTGAAGTCGCCGCGGGTCAGCTTGTAGTCCGTCTTCAGCAACGCCTGACGGAAGCCTTCGATATTGCCGACCTTGCCGTCGACGGCCTTGAGCGCGGCTGCGATCGCAATCGCCGTGTCATAGCCCTGCGCCGCATACATCGTCGGCGTGCGGCCATAGGCCTTGGTGAAGGCTTCAACGAAGGCCTTGTTCACCGGATTGTCGAGATCGGTGTTCCAGGCACCCGAAACGTCGGTGCCGAGCGAAGCTTCGCCGATGGTCTTCAGCAGCACGTGATCCATTGACGGTTCAGCCAGCACCATCGGAATGGAGCCGAGCAGACCGGCCTGCTGATACTGGCGCATGAAGGCGATGCCGAGGCCGCCCGGATGGAAGTGGAACACCACGTCCGGCTTGGCGGCGCGGATCTGCGCCATCTCGGCGGCGTAATCGGTCTGG
>JAEYVN010000429.1 GCA_023431725.1 Pseudomonadota bacterium | reverse complement strand
GTCCTCGATGGGGCGCAGGCTATGCCCGTTGCGAGCGAGGATATCGGCAACGATCACCATCGAATGCGTGCCATCCATCAGTTCCGCAACATCGTCGGCTGTTGCGCCGCAATGTTCGCCGAGCAGTCGGTTTCGCAGATTCTCGATCGTTTTTTTCTGTTGAACGGTCTTCGCTTCGATGACGAGGTCGCACTCTGTGTCCGCCCCCATCGAACGATTGTTGAGATTGGCGGAGCCGATCCGGAGCCAGCGATTGTCAACGATCATGACCTTGGAATGGACCATGGTATCGACAGTCTTTTGGCCGTCGGCCACCTGCGGATAGACAATGCGAACGCGCTCACTGACGCCAGCCTTGTGCAGTATGTCCTGGAAGCGAATCCGTCCGTTGCGCATCGTATGCGCTTCAATCCAGGTTTCCGGTGTGTTCGGCGCAACCAGAACAGCCTCCAGCGTCTTCTTGCGGCGGAGACGATGGGCCAGACGTTGCGCGATTGGGCACGACGTCATGAACTGGTTTTCGATATAGATCGTGCGCTCGGCGGCATCGATCATGGTCATGAAAAGACGCTCGACCTCACGCACCTCCCTGGAGTTGCTGTACGCAGGCACTGTCCGCGCGATACCAACCTGCACGTCGGTAAAATCCGGAATGACGCTGGTCGGCCAGCAATCGGTTTCGGCTGTCACCTTCGCAAGTTCGCTGCATTCCGCCCGCCGCCAACGATCGCGAGCAAGGTCACCAAGCAGGGCTGCGGCCTCTCCGTCGACGATCGCCTGCACATCATGAAACGGGCGATAGCTCCGATTGTAGGGGTCACGTCTTTGGTCATTGTCGATGCAATGATCCGGCGTATCCCATCGTCGTATCGTCAGATCGAGCCCGCCGGAAAAAGCCACACAATCATCGACCACGACGATTTTCTGATGCTGCGAGCAACCGAGCGGGACATCATTGTCAAGGCAGAAGCGTATTTGATCAGGCGTATTCCAGCTCAGCGCCAGAGAAGGAAAGATTTCCCGCTCGAGAGCGTAGAGAACCGAAAAATCCCAAAGCAGCAGATGAATGGTGAGTTCCGGACGACGCTCAACCAGCGCGGACAGGAACTGCGCCAGCGTCTCCGGAAAGCCATCATCAGCGTGGCCGCTAGGCCCGACAAGACGCATCCGGCTGTCGATATCCCAACCGACAATATGAATGGTACGCTGCGCCCTCAGCAGGCTTTCGCGCACCGCACCGAAATAGGACGCACCATCGACGAGCATTGCGGCGCGTTTAGCATGCGCAATTCGCCAGACATTGTCGTTTTCACGAAGCAGGGAGGCGGGCATCGAGTCTCGTTCAGGTTGGCAGGCGATGCCAACATGAACGTCATCGATGCGGGGCGGGTTCCGATGGAACTATTTCTAGCAGACTTCGTTGTTGGGCATAACCCATGTTTCGGCAATTCCCGCATTGCGCCATTCATGCCAGGCGGGCAAGGCCATGACCGACGTCATATATTCCTCGGCAGCGGCACCGACACCGATCGCGTAACTCGCAAAGCGCGAGACGATTGGCGCGTACATGGCGTCCGCTGCGCCGAAATCCCCGAACAGGAACGGTCCCCCTTCCCCGAACCGCTGACGGCATTCCGTCCAGATCTGCTCGATGCGGCGAACATTGGCTGCCACCTCGTCGGTGAGGTCGAGTTTGCGGCTTTCGCGGCGCATGTTCATCGGACACAGCTTCCGCAGCGGAAGAAAGCCCGCGTGCATCTCTGAGGCGATGGAGCGCGCATGGGCACGCGCCTTGGGGTCCGCCGGCCACAACTTCGCCTTGGGGAAGCGCTCGGCAATGTGGTCGAGGATCGCCAGCGACTCCCAGATCACCATCTCGCCGTCGATGAGAACCGGCACCTTGCCGGATGGTGAATACGCCGCCATGCGCTCGGCACTGCCCGGCTCATAGAGCGGTATCACTTCTTCCTCGAAGGCAATGCCGGCATGGCGCATTGCAATCCACGGCCGCAAGGACCAGGACGAATAATTCTTGTTACCGAGAATGAGTTTGAGCGACATCTGAAATCCCCTGTTGCATTTCTGATGCGTCGCTCGTGGCCCGACAAGCAAAAAGAAATGATCGCCTCGATCAGTCGGGCGAATGATGCGCTGGACGAATGGCGCCTCAGGCCTTCGGCGCCGGCATCTCGACCGGCCCGCCGGATGCCTTCCAGGCGCCAAAGCCGCCCCGGATATGGGCGACCGGCTTCAGGCCCATATGCCTGGCGGTCTGTGCCGCCAGCGCCGAGCGCATGCCGCCCGCACAGAAAAAGACGTATGTCTTATCCTGGGCAAAGACATCCTTATGATATGGGCTTGCCGGATCGATCCAGAATTCGAGCATGCCGCGGGGGCAGTGAAAGGCGCCTGGCACCCGGCCATCACGTTGCAGCTCGCGGATATCGCGGATGTCGACCAGCACGACATCGTCCCGCCCATGCAGGCCGATCGCCTGCTCCACGGTCAGGTTTTCGATTTCGGTCTCTGCCTTCTCCACAAGGGATTTGACGCTGGTGGTGATGACTTGAGGCATATCACGGGTCTCCAGGCTAATGCCGCAACTTATACCAAATCGCCGCCGTTGCTGAATTCAATCAATCGGGTTGGCATGCCTGCGGCAATCCGCGAAAATAGGATCTGACTCGCGTCGATAGAGCACGATAATGTTGTTCAGCAATCTGGATCTGTTCGCACTCGTTTTTTTTATCGTGACCTGGATGGGCTACGCGGCTTTGCTGGAATTGACCGAGCATGGCCGCAACGGGCTCAATTCACGCATGCACGACTATCGCGGCGGCTGGATGCAGCAAATGCTGAAACGCGACATGCGCATGGTCGATGCCCAGATCATGGCATCCCTGCAGAACGGCACGGCCTTCTTCGCCTCGACATCGCTGATCGCGATCGGCGGCACGCTGACCGTGCTGCGTTCGACCGAGGACCTGGCCACCATCGTTTCCACGCTGCCATTCGGTTTTCCGACCACGCGGATGCAATGGGAGATCAAGACCATCGGGCTGGCAACGATCTTTGTCTATGCCTTCTTCAAATTCGCCTGGGCCTATCGCCTCTATAACTACGTTTCCATCATGATCGGCTCGATGCCGCCGTCGACCGAGAAGGATACGGAGGAAGCCAAGCTTCACGCCCTTCGCACCGGACGCTTGTGCGAGGCAGCCGGCCTGCATTTCAATCGCGGCCAGCGCGCTTTCTTCTTCGCGCTCGGTTATCTCGGCTGGTTCATTTCGCCCTGGCTGCTGTTCATATCGACAGCGGCGATCTTTGCGGTGATGTGGGCACGCCAATTTGCATCCGACGCCAGCACCGCGATCCGGTCAGAATAGGCTATTCCAGCGCGAGCAGAACCCACGCGCAGGACACAAGCGAAACAGCCAGCACTGCAGCGATATTCAAAAGCTGCAATTCACGCCTGTCGCGAATGTCCGTTGCATCGGGCAGTTCGGCGACGTCCGGAAGCGCCGTAACGCCCTCGACCGGGATCACACGGATATTGATCGACACGATATAGCCCCCTCACCCCACCGCATGGGAGTTTGGAGCGAAATCTTTTCGAATTGGTAACCATGACAGCGCCGCAGACCAAAATCGTTGTCAGCGGCGCTGATTTTCGGCGCTTTGCGCCGCCTCATTCTGCGGACCCGGAAAAAGCTCGCTGCTATCGCCGGTGAACCAATAAACGACCAGCCCGGCCCACTCACGAACGGCATTGTCTGCGCGTCCCAGACCGCCCGCGATTGATCCAAAGGAGACGGTAAGATCGTCAACCCCGCTGGTCCGGAAATCGACCGGATGAGCTTCGACCGGGAAGCCAGCCTTGCGGAATATGCCGACTGAGCGCGGCATGTGATGGGCCGAGGTCACAAGCAGCCACCGTTCCTGCGGCTTCGGGTTCACCAGAGCTTTCGTCAGGCTTGCATTCTCGATCGTGTTTCGGGCTTTGCCCTCCAGCACGATGCGATCACGCGCAATTCCGAATGACTCAAAGAGCTCAGAGACGTGATCCGCCTCGCTGGCGCCGCCAAGCAAACTGCCATTCCCACCTGTGAAGACGATTTTTGCATTGGGATGTTGGCGCGCCAGCTTCGCGATCACCGTCATGCGCTCGGCCGCTTCATTCAGGGCGACCTCGCCGCGCGCGGCGGACACATCCGGCGACACCGCCCCGCCCAGGACGATGATGCCATGCGGTGAACCGCCGCGTGAATCCCATTTCGGGAAACGCTCCTCGAGCGGCATCATCAGGGCATTACCCACAGGCGCAATGCCGATGATCGCGAGCAGCAAGATCGCGCCGATGGTCAGCACCTGCCCGAGCCTGCGGAACCGCGTGCCCATCAGCAGAATGCCGATCAACGCCAGCAAAATCAGGAGATTGGACGGCAACAGGAAGAAGCCGAGCAGTTTGGATAGTCCAAACATGGAAGCCCTCGTCGGGTCGTGTGGCGGGCGCGATCCGCGCTATTTCTTCTTCCGTTCGGCTTCGTAACGCTTTCGGGTTTCGTCGTTCATCGGGTAAAGGCCGGGCAGCTTCACCCCCTTCTCCACCTCCCTGACGACCCACTCCTCATATTCTTCGTGCTCAAGCCCTTCCTTGGCAATGGCATCAACCAAGGCCTGAGGGATCACAACCGCACCGTCGTCATCGGCCACGATGATGTCACCCGGGAAAATCGCGCAGCCGCCACACGCGATCGGCTCATTCCAGCCGACGAAAGTCAGCCCATTGACTGATGCCGGCGCCGCAATACCAGAGCACCACAATGGCAAGCCCGTTTTCAGGACGCCGGTCTTGTCACGCATGACTCCGTCGGTCACCAGCGCCTGTACGCCACGCTTCACCATGCGCATACACAGGATGTCGCCGAAGATGCCGGCATTCTGCACGCCCATGGCGTCGGCAATGGCAATGCAACCTTCCGGCATGTCCTCGATCGCGGCACGGGTCGAGATCGGCTTGCCCCAGCTTTCCGGCGTCGCCAGGTCTTCGCGCACCGGCACGAAACGCAAGGTGAAAGCCGGCCCGACGACACGCTTTCCGCCGGTCCCGAGCGGCATCGGCCCGGTCATCCAGCTGTGCCGGATGCCGCGCTTGAGCAGCAACGTCGTGATCGTGCCGGTGGTAATGTTCTTGAGGTCGTCGAGAGCGCCCATAGTCGTCCTATTACGGATTAAGCCGGTCCAAGCCCGATCGCACGGTCACGCCGACGCAAATACATGATGAGCGGCACCGACAACAGCACCATCCAGCCTTTGCCAACAACCTGCCCGGCCAGGAACTCCAGCGAGCCGAAGGCGAGCCACAGGAACACGATGGAATCGACAATCAGACCGACCACGCTCGAGGCGACCACGGCGGTCATGAAACGGCGCTCCTGAAGCGGCGTGTAAACGGCAAGGTCGGAGAACTCCGACAGCAGGTAGGCGGCCGCCGACGCGGTCACGAGCGACAGAGGTGCAAGGAGGCCAGACAGGGCTGCGCCAATCAGGATGGCCGCCACGGATGCAAAAAAGCCAAGCCGCCGCTGCACGAGATCCCGCAGCACGAGGGCCGCCCCCACCATCAGCACGCCGGAGGGCGCCATCAGGCCGGGTGCCACCGGGATGAGACAGGGGCCGTTGCGGGTGCATACAGTCCCGACATTCTGGATCAGCCAATTGGCGGCCGGGATGGTCAGGCAAAACAGGACAAAGAACAGCGCGCCTTCGAGCCAGCGGCGCGTCTCATTGTTCATAGCCTCTTTCCGCATTCGTCGTTCCATTTCGCAAAACCGGCCGCCCGCAATTGGCAGGCGGGACATTCGCCGCAGCCATAGCCCCAATCATGGCGCTGCGAACGATCCCCCAGATAGCAGCTATGAGTCTCCTCGACGACCAGCTGCAGAAACGCCTGCCCGCCCAACTCATGTGCGAGGGCGAACGTGGCGGCCTTGTCGATCCACATCAGGGGCGTATGCACCACAAAACGGCGGTCCATGCCAAGGGTCAAAGCCACCTGCATGGCCTTGATGGTGTCATCCCGGCAGTCCGGATAGCCGGAATAGTCGGTTTCGCACATGCCGGCGACCAGGTTCTTGGCTCCCCGCCGATAGCCCAGCGCGCCGGCAAAGGTCAGGAACATCAGGTTCCGGCCGGGGACGAAGGTCGTCGGCAAGCCACTCTCTGCCATGTCGATGGCGACATCGCGGGTCAGGGCTGTGTCGGATATCTCGCCAAGAACGGCAAGATCGATCATGTGGTCGTCGCCGAGGCGCTGATCCCATTCCGGCCTGATCAATCGCATCTTGTCCCGGATCACCGGGCGGACGGCGAGTTCCACGGCGTGACGCTGACCATAGCTGAAGCCGACGGTCTCGACCTCTGCGAAACGTTCCAGCGCCCAGGCGAGGCAGACGGTGGAGTCCTGCCCACCTGAAAACAGAACGATCGCGCGCTCCTGCACAGCCACGTTCAATCCCACTGAGGTGACCACGCCCAATCGACGATACGACCGTCGGGATGTGCGAGATTGGCGATCTCGGCCATTTCCGCATCGGTCAATTCGAAATCGAAGATGGCGATATTTTCGGCGAGACGCTCGACCCTGCTGGTTCGCGGAATAGCGCCAATGCCCTGCTGGATGAGATAACGCAGCGAGACCTGCGCCGGCGTCTTGCCGTAGACCTTGCCGATGCGGGCGATGACGGCATCGTCGGTCGCGTTACCGCGTGCAATCGGCGAATAGGCAATAACCGCCATGTCATGGGCGCGACAGGCGGCGATGACCTTGGACTGATCGAGATAAGGATGACACTCGATCTGATTGCAGACGAGCCGCTCCTCCGACAGCTTCGCCGCCTCCTCGATCAAGGCGACGGTGTAGTTCGAAACGCCGATATTACGGACCAGCCCGTCACGCTTGACGCGCACGAGCGCATCGATGGTCTCGCTCAGCGGCACACCCTTGTTCGGCCAATGCAGCAGAAGAAGGTCGATTTCGCCGAGCCTTAGATGCCCGATGGATTCCTTCACCGATCGTTCAAGCAAGCCGGGGGCGAGATGATCTGGCGCAACCTTGGTAACGACAAAAACGTCGCTGCGCTTGATGCCCGATGCACGGATCCCCTCTCCGACCTCGCGCTCGTTGCCATACATTTGCGCGGTGTCGAAATGCCGATAGCCCAGACGGACGGCCTGCTCGACCAGGCGTGCGCAATCACGACCTTTCAGTTCCCACGTACCGAGACCCAGAACCGGGATATGTGCGCCTTTGGTATCGAGAAACAGCATGATTGCTCAGGTATCCCATTGAGGGGCTTGGGGCGGATTGACGATGCGGGCATTGGCTTGTGCCAGAATGGCAATCTCAGCCATTTCGGCATCAGACAACGCGAAGTCAAATATATCGATATTCAGCTTCAGCTTTTCCGGCGTCGCTGTCCGCGGTATCGCGATCAGCCCCTGCTGGACAAGCCAGCGCAATGCGATCTGCGCTTCGGTCTTGCTGTGGACCCGGGCGATGCGATCGAGCACCGCATTGCCGGGAATGCGCCCGCGGCCGAGCGGACAATAAGCGGTCACTGATATGCCGCGCCGCTTGCAATCAGCCAGGATGGTGTGCTGATCCAGAAACGGATGCACTTCGATCTGGTTGTTGATGATCGGCTCATCGGCCAGCCTTTCGGCTTCCTTGAGCAACGCCACCGTAAAATTCGCAACGCCAATATTCCTCGCCAGACCGTTGCGCTTCGCCCTGCACAGGCTCGGGATATAGGTGGACGGCGGAATATCGGGACTGGGCCAGTGGATGAGCAGCAGATCGACATAGGGCAATCCGAGGCGCTTCAGGCTGGCCTCGACCGCCGCTTCGAAAACCTCTGTTCCAAGATCACCATGACGAACCTTGGTGGTCAGGAAAATCTCGTCGCGCGGCACGCCAGACTGGCGGATGCCCTCTCCAACTTCTGCTTCGTTGGCATAAAAGGCGGCCGTATCGATGTGCCGATAGCCCATCTTCAGCGCAGCGTTGACCGCATCCACGCAGACATCGTTCTTCAGCGTCATAGTCCCAAGCCCGATGGCCGGGATTTTTACGCCTTTGGCCTCGACGACAGGAACCATTCAATCCTCAACATAATGAGCAATGTCAGGGAAAACAGGCGCGAGAATGCCGCGCGGGGGTGCGCCTGCCAAGTGGCCTAGCCTGCCAAAAAAACTGGGTGCTTCAGTGCTTTTTCGACAGCACCGAAAAGGCCACGTCGGGCGCGCCTTCGATCATCCGCAGCAATGCACGGGCGGGGCCGCGTGGCGATCGCTTGCCTTGCTCCCAGTTGCGTACCGTCTCGACCGGCACGCCGATCCGGGCGGCAAATTCAGCCTGTGTCATGCGCGCAGCCGAACGGATGGCGCGTGCATAGGCCGCATCGGCGCCGGCAGCAGCAGGTGTCGCCGTTGTCGTGAATTGCGGGAAGTGACTTGTTTCGGAAACGGTGCGCTCGCTGCCATCGGAAAGGATCTCGACGATCCGGCCATCTGCCTTGAGGCGCAATCTCAATTCGGGTTTATGATTCATGTGGTCGATCATCTCCACAATCGTTCAATGAACCCTTAACGACGACGCTCGGTCTCTGACCGAGCTTGTTTCATTTGCTCGTCGCCATGAGAGGCTGCCGTGTCACTTCGATTTTTCGAAGATCTCACGACCGATCAGCATGCGACGGATCTCACTGGTGCCCGCACCGATTTCGTACAGCTTGGCATCACGCAGCAGGCGGCCGGCCGGAAATTCATTGATATAGCCGTTGCCGCCGAGACACTGGATGGCGTCCAGCGCCATCTGCGTTGCCTTTTCCGCTGCAAACAGGATCGCGCCGGCGGCGTCCTCGCGGGTCGTGCGGCCTGCATCGCAAGCTTTCGCCACCGTATAGACGTAGGACTTGGCGGCATTCATGTTGACGTACATGTCGGCGATCTTTGCCTGCATGAGCTGGAAGCGACCAATCGATTGTCCGAATTGCTTCCGGTCATGAATGTACGGCACGACAAGGTCCATACAGGCCTGCATCAATCCCAGGGGACCGGCTGCCAACACCACACGTTCGTAGTCGAGGCCGGACATCAGCACGTTGACCCCGTTGCCGACGGCGCCGAGCACATTTTCCTCCGGCACCTCGCAATCCTGCAGCACGATCTCGCCTGTGTCCGAGCCGCGCATGCCGAGCTTGTCGAGCTTCTGCGCGGTCGAGAATCCCTTGAACGATTTCTCGACGATGAAAGCCGTCATGCCGCGTGCGCCGGCGGTGGCATCCGTCTTGGCGTAGATCACCAGCGTTTCGGCGATCGGTCCATTGGTGATCCACATCTTGGTGCCGTTGAGAATGTAACGACTGCCCTTCTTGTCCGCACGGGTTCGCATCGAGACGACATCGGAGCCGGCGCCGGGTTCGGACATCGCCAATGCGCCGACATGTTCGCCGGAAATCAGTTTCGGCAGGTAGCGCTTCTTCTGATCGTTGCTGCCATTGCGGCGGATCTGGTTGACGCAGAGATTGGAATGCGCGCCATAGGACAGGCCGATAGAGCCGGAGGCACGGGAAATTTCCTCCATCGCGACGCAATGCTCGAGATAGCCGAGCCCCGCCCCGCCCCATTTTTCCTCGGCGGTAATGCCCAGCAGGCCAAGCGCTCCCATCTGCGGCCATAGCTCGCGCGGAAATGTATTGGTGCGATCTATCTCGTCAGCGCGCGGCGCGATCTTGTCCTGGGCGTAGGACGACACCGTGTGCCGCAGCATGTCGGCGTCCTCGCCAAGACCAAAATCGAAACCGGACCAGGCATTCGGAACCATCGCCGCCTCCTATTGACCTGCGCATTTCTTATGGTGCGTCAGGCATTCTCTCTCAAATCCGTCAACGCAATCCGAACCAGAGCGTCGCGATGCCGAGAAACGAAAAAAATCCGACCACATCCGTGACAGTGGTGACAAACGGCCCTGACGAGACGGCGGGATCGACACCGAGCTTCGTCAGCAGCAGCGGGATCAGGATGCCTCCGAGCGCGGCGGCGGACAATACGGTGAGCATCGCAAGGCCCATCACCACAAACAGGTCGCCGACGTTGAACCACAGCGACGCCAGCACGCCCATGATGATCGCAAAGCCGATGCCATTGAGGACGCCGACCAGCAATTCGCGCCTGATCACCCGCCAGGCATTCGCGGTGGACAATTCTCGCGTGGCGATCGCACGGACCGCGACGGTCATCGTCTGTGTTCCGGCATTGCCGCCCATCGATGCGACGATCGGCATGAGCACGGCCAAGGCGACCATCTTTTCGATGGACGAGGTGAAATTGCCGATCACCCAAGCCGCGATCAGCGCACACCCGAGATTGGCGACCAGCCAGGGAAAGCGGCTCTTCACGATATCCCAGACGGAATCCGACAACTCCTCATCCGCGCCGACACCACCGAGCGCCATGATGTCCTCTTCGGCTTCCTGCTCGATGACATCGACGATGTCATCGAAGGTCAACACACCCACCAGCCGATCATCCTCATCGACCACCGGCGCTGCGACGAGGTTGTAGCGCTCGAACATGCGCGCCACGTGCTCCTGATCATCGGTCGCTTTCACCCGACGGCGGTCTTCGTCCATGAGATCGACCACCGGCACCGGCCGTTTGGTCCGCAGCAACCGGTCGAGCGCCACCGCACCACGCAGTTTCTGATCGGAGTCGACGACGTAGAGCTCATAAAAGCGATCCGGCAGATCGGCAGTCTCGCGCATATAGTCGATCGCCTGCCCGACGTCCCATGCAGGAGGTACAGCAATGAACTCCGTCTGCATCCGCCGGCCGGCGGATTCTTCGGGATAAAGCAGGCTCCGCTCGAGCGCGACGCGCTCGGTGGCCGGAAGCTTCTGCAGGATCTCGACCTGATCCTGCCGGTCGAGGTCCTCGAGAATATAGACCGCATCGTCCGAGTCGAGTTCACGGACGCCTTCGGCAACGGTCTGAGCCGGCAGTTCCTCGAGGATCTCCTCGCGGACCGAATCATCAACTTCGGTCAGCGCCAAGAAGTCAAAATCGCGCCCCATCAGCTCGATGAGCTGCGGCCGCAATTCCGGTTCGAGCGCCTCGATCAGGTCGCCAGTGTCAGCTTCATGCAGGTCGCCGACCAGATTGCGCAGGACCGCGCTGTCGTGGTGCGTGACGGCGTCCCGCACCCGTTCGACATAATCATGTCGAATCGCACCCCGCTCGTCCCGAAAATCCTCCTCGGGTGCCTTCGTCTCGCTCTGGGTGTTCTGTTCGAGCATGGGACTGCAAGGCCTTGATCGGGGCGATTGATGTGCCGGCTTCTACGCGCTGGTATGACGGCGGGCAAACAAACGCGCAATGCTCGGTTTGAGACGGACACAGGGCGTTTCTGCGTCTCTTCCGCTCGGTCAGATCCTTGCGCACAATCAATCAGCGGCACCTGTGGCGTAACCGGGGCGGTTTGAACCTGCGGCAGTCACGGCAGGTAAGCACGCTCGATTCAGGGCATTGAAAAAGCTATGGCTTGGCTAGCGGCTAAAGTGTCCCCGGCGCGCACGAGCATTCGTGAGACACGAGCATTCATGAGAAATGCCGCGATTACGGAAGCGAAATTCAGACAAGAAAAAGCCCCGCAAGTCATTGGACCTGCGAGGCTTTGAAACTTGGTGCGGCCGAGAAGACTCGAACTTCCACGGTGTTACCCGCTGCCACCTCAAGGCAGTGCGTCTACCAATTCCGCCACGGCCGCGTTCGTCATGCGCCGGTATTCCGGCGCGAGGTCGGGAGCATGTAACAAAAGGAATCCGGACGGACAAGAGCGCATTCCCGACCGCCGACAGTCAATTGGAAAAAACTCCGGAAAATTCGGAGCTGTCAGCGGATATCTGGTGATTTCGCCAGGAGACGCTGGACTTCGACGGCGATCCGGTTGCCATGGACCGACACGGTGCCTTCCGCGACCGGCATATTATTGGCAAGAATCTTGACGTTATCCTCTTCGCCGGCATCCAGCTCGATGATGGCGCCGCGGCCGAGCCGCAAAACCTGATGAACCGGCATCACGCAGGTGCCAAGAACAACCGAAATATCGAGGGAGACCTTGTCGAGTGTGGGCACGTGTTTATGTCCTTGCGGCCTGGTGCTGACCCGGATTCGGGTACCGGGGTTGGATATCCAGGCACGTCATCATGGTATGGTTAATCGGTGGTTAATTCGCGAAATCAGCTCCCTGTCGGATTTCCGGCCCGGCTTGGTGGCCCTTTGCCGGAATGGCGTGTTGCCAACGGCCTCACGGCCTACAACGACGCGCTGGCCGGAATGGAAGCCCGTGTGACCGAAGTTGCGAGCGGGCGGGACCCGGAACTGGTCTGGCTGGTGGAACATCCACCGCTCTACACGGCCGGAACGAGCGCCGGGGAAGCCGAGCTGCTGGAGGCCAGGTTCCCGGTTTACCAGGCCGGCCGCGGCGGCCAAATCACCTATCACGGCCCCGGTCAGCGGGTGGTCTATCTGATGCTCGACCTCAAGCGCCGCCGGCCGGATGTCCGCGCCTTCGTGGCGACGCTCGAAGAATGGATCATCCGTGCGCTGGCCCATTTCAACGTGCAGGGCGAGCGGCGCGACGACCGGGTCGGCGTCTGGGTGCGCCGGCCGGACAAGGGCGATGGCTACGAGGACAAGATCGCCGCCATCGGCATCCGGCTCAAAAGCTGGGTATCGCTGCACGGCATCGCCATCAACGTCGAACCGGACCTGTCGCATTTTTCGGGAATCGTTCCGTGCGGTGGCCGCGAACAGAAATGCGGGGTCACCAGTCTTGTCGACCTCGGACTGCCGGGGACCATGGACGACCTCGACGGCGCGCTGAAGGCCGAATTCGAGGGCCTGTTCGGCGCTGAGGCAGAGCAAACAGTT
>JAEYVN010000385.1 GCA_023431725.1 Pseudomonadota bacterium | reverse complement strand
GCGCTGATGGATTCGATCGTCTACAAGCTGGTGAAGTCCGGTGCGGCGGCGTAACGCCGCGTTGTTTAAGACCCGTTCGTCCCCGCGAAAGCGGGGACCCACAATCAAAGAACTGGATTCCCGTTTGCACGGGAATGAACGGCGAGAGTGGGGTGAGCCTTACAACCGCTCCGCCGCGCCCGATTCCATCAGCTTCTCGGCTTCGGCAACCGGCGCGGCAGCTTCCTGAAGTCTTGGCAGAATCTCTTCCACCGTGCTTGCGACCAGCATGTTCACAGACTGGGTAGTGCGGATGAACGCCAGCTTCTGCATGTGCTCGAGCAGCGCGCAGAGCGGATCCCAGAAACCGCCGATATTGGCCGCCAGAATCGGCTTCTTGTGCCGGCCAAGCTGTGCCCAGGTGAGCTGTTCGACAAGTTCCTCCAGCGTTCCGACGCCGCCGGGCAGGGCGACGAAGGCGTCCGAGCGCTCGAACATGATGCGTTTGCGTTCATGCATATCCCGGGTGACGATCAGCTCCTGAGCGTCCGAGAAGGGACGTTCCCGGCTGGTCAGGAATTCGGGGATGATGCCGGTCACCCGGCCGCCCTCGGCCATGGTCGCGGCCGCGACGGCACCCATCAGCCCTACCGAGCCACCGCCATAGACGAGGCCAATGTCATTCTGAGCCAGGATCGCACCAAAGGTATGGGCGGCCTTGACGAAGGCAGGGTCGGTTCCGGGGCCGGAACCGCAATAGACGCAAATATTACGAATCGTGCTCATGCACTCACTGTCGCATTGGCGGGGAAAGACCGTAAAGGCTGGCTTGTCCGATTGATGTATGCCACCGATCGGCCTATTCCAAGGCGCTCGGAACCACCCTGGCCGTCTCGGACGGTAACAATCGGCCCAAGAAACCCTATATCCGGTCCTGCTCGAGCTCAAACGACCGGACGCACCTTCAGACCTCATGACCGACGCATCTGCCACGACCCGCGACCAGACCAATCCGCGGGTCTCCGCCGAACAAGGCGCGCTTGTGCGGACCTTGGTCGCGCTATGGCCGTATATCTGGCCCGGTGACCGGTCCGACCTGAAATGGCGGGTGGCCTGGGCGATGGTTCTACTGCTGGTGGCGAAGCTCGTCACCGTCGTCGTGCCCTTCACCTTCAAATGGGCGACCGATGCCCTGTCCGGACATCCGAGCGCGCCGATCTTCGCCTCGTCCTGGCTCGGCTGGGTGGTGGCTGCGCCGATCCTGATGACGGTCGCCTATGGCGGCACGCGGATTCTGATGGCGGTGCTGACGCAGGTGCGCGACGGCATCTTCGCCAAGGTGGCGATGCATGCCGTGCGGCGCCTCGCCATCATGACCTTCGAGCACATGCACAAGTTGTCGTTGCGCTTCCATCTGGAGCGCAAGACCGGCGGCTTGACGCGCGTCCTCGAGCGCGGACGCAACGGCATCGAAACCATCGTACGGATGGTGATCCTTCAGCTGATCCCGACGATCATCGAACTGGCGCTGATCGTTGGCGTGCTGTTCTGGCAGTTCGACTGGCGGTACGTGGTGGTGATCCTCGTCACCGTTGCTGCCTACATGCTCTATACCTATTACGCGACTGAATGGCGGATTTCCATTCGCCGCAAGATGAACGAGAGCGACACCGAGGCCAATACCAAGGCGATCGACTCGTTGTTGAACTATGAGACCGTGAAATACTTCACGGCCGAGGAGCGTGAGGCCCAACGTTACGACCGTTCGATGGCCCGCTACGAAGAGGCGAGCATCAAGACCTATACATCGCTCGCGGTGCTCAATACCGGGCAGGCGGTGATCTTTACCGCCGGTCTTGGAATTGCGATGGTGATGTGCGCGTTTGGCGTGCGCAACGGCACCAATACGGTCGGCGATTTCGTCATGATCAACGCCATGATGATTCAGCTCTATCAGCCGCTGAATTTCATGGGCATGGTGTATCGCGAGATCAAGCAGGCCGTGATCGACATCGAGATGATGTTCTCCATCCTGCAGCGCGACGCCGAGATCAAGGACAAGCCGGACGCGCCGGCCTTGCGGGCCAACAAGGGCGCGCTTCGTTTCGAGAATGTGACATTCTCCTACGAACCCATTCGTCCCATCCTCAAGGGCATCAGCTTCGAGGTGCCGGCCGGCCATACCGTCGCGATCGTCGGTCCGTCCGGCGCGGGCAAGTCGACCATTTCGCGTTTGCTGTTCCGCTTCTACGACGTCACCAGCGGCCGTATCCTGATCGACAATCAGGATATCCGCGACGTAACGCAGAATTCGCTCCGCTCGGCGATCGGCATGGTGCCGCAGGATACGGTGCTGTTCAACGACACGCTCCGCTACAACATCCGCTATGGCCGCTGGGATGCCAGCGACGCGGACGTGGAGGAGGCGGCACGGCTGGCGCAGATCGACGCCTTCATTCGCCTGAGCCCGAAAGGATACGAGACCGAAGTCGGCGAGCGCGGATTGAAACTCTCGGGTGGCGAGAAGCAGCGTGTTGCGATCGCCCGCACGATCCTGAAAGCGCCGCCGATCCTTGTGCTGGACGAGGCGACTTCGGCGCTCGACAGCCACACCGAGAAGGAAATCCAGGACGCGCTTGATCGCGTGTCGCGGGGGCGCACCACGCTTGTCATCGCGCACCGGCTGTCGACCATTGTGAACGCCGACGAAATCATCGTGCTGGAAGCGGGCCACATCGCCGAGCGCGGCACGCATCATCAATTGCTTGCCCGCGACGGGCTCTATGCCAGCATGTGGAATCGGCAGCGCGAAGCAGAGGCTGCGCGCGAGAAACTGGCCATGGCTGAAGAGGACGATGGCGCTCCGAATCGCAATCCGCCGAAGGTCGCAGATATTTCGGACGAAGATGATATGGCGCCGCGCACGCCCGCGGATGCACTTGGGGGGTAATCATGTCTGTCGTTAAGTCGATCCAGTCGCAACTCGTACCGATCCATCCGCAGGGACTGCCATTTATCGGCGCCTTTGCTTTGGCAAGCCTGATCCTGTTCTGGATCTGGACGCCGCTCGGCTGGATTGGCACGCTCCTGACCGTGTGGTGCGCCTATTTCTTCCGCGATCCGCCGCGCGTCACACCGATCCGCGACGGCATTGTCGTGTCGCCGGCCGATGGCCGCGTCAGTCTCGTTGCCAATGTGGTACCGCCGAAGGAACTCGATCTCGGCGATCGTCCGATCCTGCGCATTTCGGTCTTCATGAGCGTGTTCGACTGCGACGTGAATCGCAGCCCGGTCGCCGGTCGCGTCGAGCGGATCGTATATCGCGCAGGCACCTTCCTGAATGCCGATCTCGACAAGGCCAGTGAGGACAATGAGCGCAACGGGGTGGTCATCGACACCGCAAACGGACGCATCGGCGTCGTGCAGATCGCCGGTCTCGTCGCCCGTCGCATTCTCTGTTTCGTCCGCGAGGGCGAAACTCTCGGTGCGGGGGACCGGTTCGGCATGATCCGGTTCGGTTCCCGACTCGATGTGTATCTGCCGGAAGGTGCGCGGCCATTGGTCGCCGAGGGGCAGACGGCGATTGCAGGCGAGACGGTTTTAGCCGATCTGAAAGGGTCGGAAGGCCCGCGCAACTTCAAGATGGGTTAACCTTTATTGCGCGCAGGGCGATAGCGACGCACTGGACCATTTGCTAGGGTACCGGAATGACATTCTCACCGCTTGATCCCGAACGATCCGCACCGCGACGCCGGCGCTTCCGGACTATCCCGGTCCGTCTTCTGCTGCCGAACATGATTACCCTGCTCTCGCTGTGCGCGGGATTGACGGCGATCCGTCTGGCCATCGAAGGCCGGATCGAATGGGCCCTGGGTGCGATCGTGTTTGCAGCGGCGCTTGACGGTATCGACGGTCGTGTGGCGCGGATGCTGAAGGGGCAATCGCGTTTCGGCGCGGAACTCGACAGCCTTGCGGATTTCGTGAATTTCGGTGTCGTGCCGGGCCTCATCCTCTATTTCTGGGGGCTCAACGAACTGGGGGCGCTGGGCTGGATCGCCGCCCTGGTCTTTGCGATCTGCATGAGCCTGCGTCTTGCCCGTTTCAATGTGATGGCGGACGACCCCAATCGTCCGGCCTGGATGGCAAACTTCTTCACCGGTGTTCCGGCGCCGGCCGGCGCGATCATCGTGCTGCTGCCGATCTACGTGAATCTGCTCGGCATGCCACGTCTCAACACGCTGGCCTGCTTCTACACGCTGATCGTTGCGTTCCTGCTGGTGTCGACGCTGCCGGTGTTCTCCGGCAAGAAGCTCGGCAATCGGGTTCGGCCTGATCTGGTTCTGCCGATCTTCGT
>JAEYVN010000353.1 GCA_023431725.1 Pseudomonadota bacterium | reverse complement strand
ATGAATACAAGACGCGAAACGCCAGTTACGGAATGCCTGCGCGCAAGATGACGCGGCGGGTAAACAACGTGATGGACACCATCCAGCGATACCGGCGCATCCCATTCAGCAACGCTTAGAATAGCCTTTAAACAAAGTATTTTTCGCCATGAGCATGCAGAAGAAGTGAAAGCCAAACTGAAAATGGCGACCAATCAATGGGTGCATCGATCTCGAACGCCACACTATCGATATGCGATGAATGTTCAGCGCTGATTTCTGCACTGCGATCATCATCAAACTGCTTAAGATGCGATCTCGCTTCGCTCATCAATGCAGCAAAAGCGCTCATCTGCGATTCTGGACCACATGATGCAATTGCATCATGCGACAACACGCCTCGCGAGCGCAGCTTATCGTAACCATAAGCGTCGCCGCCTAAGCGCTCGGCCTTATGGCCTCCATAAGACCGTTTCACAGCGGTTTTTGCGATGTCCGGTTGATCGCCAAGAAGCGCAGCTGGCGTGTCTGCTTCGTTTGCGTCCATCATTGCCGCAACAGGATTGATCGCTTCGATCGCCATCATCAATTCTGCGGGATAGACACCATCGATGAGGTCGGTCTTCGTGATGATGATGCGGTCGGCGAGTGCGATCTGACGACGCGGCTCGATGTAACGACTTAACTGCGCGGCGCCGTTCATCGCATCGACCACGGTGATGACGACACCTCGCTCAAACTTATGACGCAACGCAGGATCTGCGATTAGCGTGTAGAGAACAGGCGTCGGGTCGGCCAGCCCCGTCGTCTCCAAAATAACACGCGCGAATGCCGGGATCGATCCATCGGCACGCCGCACGTAGAGATCGCGCAAGGCCGCAACGAGGTCACCGCGCAACGCGCAGCATGTGCAGCCACCCTTCAGGACAATAATATCCGCGTCGTTGCCGGACTCGATCCGATTGACCAGATCATGGTCGATCGACACCGCACCGATCTCGTTGATCAGGATTGCGCTGTCGGACCATTCCGGTTGCGCAAGAATGCGATTGAGCAGGGTCGTCTTCCCGCTGCCGAGGAAGCCGGTCAGCACATGCAGCGGGATGCGCGATGTCACCCGTCACCATCCGTCATGTCGAGCGGATCGAGACGGCGCTTGCCACTGCGCTCGGCCTCGCGCCACAGATCCATCAGATTGTCGACCAGAATTGCTGCGCCGGTCGGACTGCGCACCACGAAACACGCGCCCTCGAAATCATCGACCTTGACACGCATCGGCTTCAGCACATGGCGCACGATTGCAAGACGCCGCATCCGTTCGCGGCGGACTGCAGCAGGATTAAGCGCGGACAGCGCATCGAGCCAACGCCGGCCATTGTCGAACATGCCGCACAGGCCACACATCGCCTTACGCCTTTAACGGCTGGCGGCGCGCAAAGTCATCGGCCATCTCGCCGAGCGTGACGAAGCGAACACCGGGGTGCTTGATCATGTAGGCGTACAGACGCTCCAGCATCAGCAACACCTGCGGACGGCCGGCAACGTCGGGATGGATCGCGATCGGAAATACCGCGTAATCCATCTCGCGATAGACCCAGTCGAACTGATCGCGCCACAATTCCTCGATGTCGCGCGGGTTGACGAAGCCGTGGCTGTTTGGCGCCTTCTTGATGAACATCATCGGCGGCAGATCATCGAGATACCAGCTCGCCGGAATTTCAATCAGCGGCGTGGTCGTGCCGCGAACGAGCGGCTTCATCCAGGTCGAGGGATGCTGAGAATAGTCGATCGGCGTCCAGCTATCTCCCACCCGCACGTAATAAGGCGTGAAGTCATCGTGGAACATGCTGTGGTCATAGACGAAACCGTAATTCAGCAGCAGACTGGCTGTCGCGCTGCTCAACTCCCACCACGGCGCAATATAGCCGCGCGGCTTCTTCCCCGACCATGCGGTCAGCACGTCGATACATTTGACGAGGATCGCCTCCTCCTGATCCGGCGTCATCGCAATCGGATTCTCATGCGTATAGCCGTGTACGCCGAATTCGTGGCCGGCATCGGCGACGCGCTTCATCTGATCGGGAAAAGTCTCCGCCGAATGGCCCGGCACGAACCAGCTCGACTTGATGCCGAAGCGCCGGAAAAGCTCCAGCAGGCGCATGGTGCCGATTTCACCGGCGAACAAGCCTCGGGAGATATCAGCCGGCGAGTCCTCGCCACCATAGGAGCCGATCCATCCGGCCACCGCATCGACATGAACTGCAAAGCAGCATTGGATGTCCTTGGCCATCGGCTCTTCCCCTTCGGTTTATGTCAGGTCGCGGTGTTACGCCCGCGCCAGTGTTCGATCTCGCGGATCATGTGATCGCAGCCTGAAATGGTGGCGTAGCGGAGTCCGACGTCGCGCAGATTGTCCTGATGCGGGCGGTCGTCGTGATCGCCGACGCAATCCTCCGGCACGAAGGTGCGAAAGCCGAGACTGAAGGCATCGATCACCGACGCCCGCACGCAGCCCGATGTGATGCAGCCAGTCACGATCATGGTATCGACGCGGTTCTTGGTGAAATAGGCCGCCGCCGGCGTGTCGAAGAAGATCGATGGCGCACCCTTGCGCAGCACGAAGTCGTAGGCGGGATCGGAAATTGCCGGATCAAGTTCGGCGCCCTTGTCGCCGTCACGCAATTCGGCAATGCCGGCGATCTTCCAGTGCGGGGCATCGCGTTCGGAGTGATAGGCCATGTAGCAGGTCGCGACCGGGACACCCGCAGCACGGGCCACCTTCAGCAGCCGCGCCGTATTCTCCACCGCCCTGCGCACCAGTGGCGCGCCACCCGTCGAGAAGCCGGGATCGGTGAAGGCGCGCTGCAGGTCGACCACCACGATGCCGGGCTTCTCGCCGAAGCCGATCTCGCGATGGCCGTAGCCGCGTTGCTCATAGCTGGTCGTCACAATGGCAATCCTCTTCCGATCAATGCGGTCGATGGATTTCGACCGGCTGGCGGGTGAAGACCCTGCGGCCGCGCTTGAAGCCAAGGCCTGGCTGCACGATCTCGGCGACTGCGGTCTCGACCCGCTCGCAGTCGAACACCAGGAGGTCCGCAAGATCGCCGGGCGAAATGCCGTAGCCCTGCAGCCGCATCAGACGCGCGGGACGTTCGGTCACCATATGGAAGCATTCGCGGATATCGCCCTGCGCGCCGACCTGCGCGATATTGGCATAGAGATTGGCCATGCGGATCTGCGAGCAATCGCCGAACGGCGTGAACGGGTTCAGCACGTTGTTGGTCGAGAGCGAGCAATTGACGCCACAATGCAGCAGCTTGTGCGCATGGGTGACACCGCGCATCACGCTGTGATCCTGATGCCGCCCCATCAGATAGAGGTCGGTCGACGGCAATACGGTGAGCGCCACGCCGGCATCCGCCATCTGCTTTGCACGCTCGCGAAACAATTCGGGCGACGCGGCAGACATCTTGGTGACATGGCCGATCGCCACGCGGCCACCGCGCTTGAACTTCTCCGTCTGTTCACAGACATAAATGAGATCCATGTCGTCCGGCGTCGACGCGAAATCGAGATGCATGTCGATGTCCAGATCGAACTCGCGCGCCATCTCGAACACGCGGTCAATCTGCCCGTGCGGACTTGAATCCGTATAGGGCGCCGCGCCGACCACCTTGCCGCCGCGCTTCAGCGCCTCCACCATCAACTCGTCGGTGCCGGGATTGTTGAGCAGCCCCTCCTGCGGAAAGATGCAGATCTGGATATCGATCGCCCATTTGTATTCGTCGACCAGCGGCAGGATACCCTCAAGGCTGCGCAGGCCGATGCCTGGATCGACCTCCAGATGCGTGCGCATGTGCATCGTGCCGTGCGCGATGCAGCGATCGAGGGTCCGTTTTGCACGTGCATAGACGTCTTCCGGCGTGAAGCCGCGCTTGGCCTTCGCGACCTCGCCGATCGCTTCCTCCAGATCACCCTTCTGCGCCTGACAGCGATCGAGGATGTTCGATTTGTCGAGATGGATATGGGTCTCGACGAATGGCGACGTCACCAGTTGGCCGTGCAGATCGATGGCTTCGCCCTCCGCCGAAAGCGACGGCTCCACCGCGGCGATCCTGCCCTGCGCAATGCCGATGTCGAAGGTCGCAGTCGCGTCCCGGCCGGCAATGCGTGCGTTCCGCAAGATCAGATCCATCATGTCCTACTCCGCCGCCATCCGGGACGCCGAAAGTTCCGCACGCTGCGCCTCGGTGGCCATTGCGTCAACAGCGAGGCTGTCATCGTCGATGATGCCTGTAAACACGACACCGTAGACGTCGCGCGCCTTGCCGATCGTCTCCCAACCCTCCAGCACATCGATCAGCACGCGCTGCGGATCGCGCGTCAGCGGATCGCCATAGCCGCCGCCAGCGGAATCGCGGCCGCGCAGTCGCTCGCCCTTCTGCAGATGCACGATCACGACATTCGGCAACTTCTGCTCGCCGCCATCACGCACCAGATGCGTCGATCCCGGTGTGCCATTGAGGCCGCCATTCACACCGCGCGGCGGCGCGTATTGTCCGTCGCAAGGAATCACCGCCTGCACCGGATTCTGCAGAGGCGTATAGACGATCTCCTGCGCAGGCGCGCCGCGATAGCGCCCGGCACCAGCGGAGTCGGTCACAAGCTTCAGGGACTCGATAAGAAACGGATGCTTGAGATCGTCGATCTCGACGCTGTCGCGATACATGAGACCCGCGATGACCGGGATCGCGTAATTGACCCAGCCATCGGCCATTGGGCTCGCCGGACCGCCATTGGTCGACAGCATCATGCGGTTGACATAGCGCGCGTTGGCGCGGCGATGGTCCTGTCCGGACAACACCGCCATGCCCGCACCAAGCCCGGTGCCGCCTTCGGCGAGGCCATGTCCCTCGCCCAGCTTCGCAAACGCCGATTGCGTGATGTTGACCAGCCGCTCCGACACATTGGTCGTAGCGGTCGAGCAACTATGCGGAAACACCGGTGCGGCCACGACGCTGTCGTCGGCATATTGAAAAGACAGCCGTCGGAACGAACCGGCATTGCGCGGAATGTCCCGCTCGAGGCTGTTGAAGATCGCACCCACCACCGACGACGTTGCGGCCGCGCGGGACGTATTCATGCCACACGGAACGCAGGGCGGATTGTCGGTGAGGTCGACGTCGATCTTGCCTGCCTTCGGATCGATGTCGATCTTGACCTTC
>JAEYVN010000318.1 GCA_023431725.1 Pseudomonadota bacterium | reverse complement strand
GGCTCGAAGGACGACGCTATTTCTGCGCTTGCGAATGGTGACATTGCAGCCGTGAGTGCCGTCATTACCGACGGTGTTCCGCGTTTTGTCGGACGCAGCCGCAATACGCCTGAAGGAATCCGTCGCGTCCGCGTTGCGCGCAGCAACGTTATTCAGGACTTCAGTGCCGCTGCGCACTGAAGTGAGTGCGATTGGTATGCAGTTTGCTTTTTGATTGCCGGGATAATTCAAACTTTTCTGGGAGGAAGAAATGATGACAACACGTCGTATTGTTCTGGCATCGATCGCCGCATTGTCGACAGCATTGCTGTCAGGCAATGCGTTCGCGCAAAGCTGGCCGCAAAAGCCGGTGACGGTGATCGTACCGTTTGCCGCTGGCGGTAATACCGATGGCATTGCACGCATGGTTGCGCAGAAGTTGAGCGAAGGCCTCAACCAGCAGTTCGTTGTCGAGAACAAGGGCGGCGCCGGTGGCGCGCTCGCGGCTGATTTTGTCGCACGCGCTCAGCCAGATGGTTACACGCTGTTCCTGACCGCGCATTCGGTCCTGACCGTCGTGCCGAAGATGATGAAGGTGAAGTACGACCCGCTGAAGGACTTCGCGACGATCAGCAATGTCGCCACCAATCCCTTCGTGCTGGTCGTTCACAAGGACATGCCGGTCAACAACGTGGCCGAGTTCGTCAAATACGTGAAGGACAACAAGGGTAACGTCTCGTATGCCTCCGCTGGTCAGGGCAGCCTCGCGCATCTTTCGATGGCGCTGTTCCTGAAGGAGGCCGGCATCGACATGGTGCACGTCCCTTACAAGGGCAATGCCCCGGCGCTTTCTGACGTGCTGGCCGGTCACGTGCCGGCGATGTTCTCGAACCTGTCCGATGCGCTGCCGCATGCCGCAAGCGGCAATCTGAAGCTGCTGGCTGTGTCCGGTGACAAGCGCGCGCCGCAGCTTGCCAATGTACCGACGGTCGCGGAATCCGGCTATCCGAAGTACAAGTCATTGACCTGGAATGCGCTGATGGCGCCGGCCGGTACGCCGAAAGAGGTCATCGACAAGGCATCCAAGATCGTCATCGAAGCGGTCAAGGATCCGAAGTTCGCCGAGAAACTGGCAGGATACGGTGTGGATCCACTCGGAAATACGCCGGAGCAATTCGCGAAAGAACTCGTAAGTGATGTTGCTCTCTGGGCCAGCGCGCTCGAAGCCGCCGGCATCAAGCAACAGTAACCGGTTTCGCCATGACCTCTCAGCAGCCCGTTCTTATTGCCGGCGGTGGTCCCGTCGGTGTCGTCACCGCACTTGCCCTTGCACAAAAGGGCATCCCTGTCCGTGTCTATGAGGCGGGCGAGCAGGTCAATGCGATGCCGCGCGCATCGACCCTGCACCCGGCAACGCTGGAAATGCTGGCATCGCTGGGACTGCTGGACGAGGTGGTGGCCAGAGGGCTTGTGGCGAGGACGTTTCAGTTCTGGGATCGTCCGAGTGGCAGCGTGGTCGCGGAGTTCGACCACGCGATCCTCAAGGACGACACGTCGCATCCTTTCGTCGTTCAATGCGAGCAGCACAAGGTTGCCTTGATGGCGATCGAGCGACTCAAGGCCATGTCGCATGCGGAGGTGCATTTCTCCGCACGCGCAACGGCTTTGGAGCAGACTGCTGACGGCGTGACGCTCACGATCGATCGCGACGGCGAGCAGGAGGTTGTTTCCGGCCGTTATCTGGTCGGCGCCGACGGCGGCCGTTCGACGGTGCGCAAGGCGCTCCAGATCGAGTTCGAGGGGCATACCTTTCCGGAACGCTTTCTCGTGCTGACGACGCCGTTCGATTTCGAGAAAGAACGGGGCGCAGGCTATCGCGCCTATTTTTCCGACCCGGACGAGTGGTGCAATCTGTTCAAGGTGGCTGGTGAAGACGGCTCCGGGTTGTGGCGTGTGGTGATGCCGACGGTGCCGGGAGAGACGGATGAGCAGGTGTTGAACGATGAGGCGGTGCAGACCCGCTTGCAGAAGTTCTTCCCCAAGAGCGGGGATTACACCGTCGTTCACCGCAACATCTACAACGTGCACCAGCGCGTGGCGGTCAAGTTCCAGAAGGGACGTGTGTTCCTTGCTGGCGATTCAGCGCATGTGAACAATCCGATCGGCGGTCTTGGTCTCAATTGCGGCATTCATGATGCTGTCGATCTTGCTGCGCGACTGACCGCCGTGATCCAGGGTGGGGCAGCGGAAGACACGCTGCTGGGATACGAAGAGCGTCGCCGGCCGATGAACATCGAGTATGTTCAGCAGCAGACGATCGCCAACAAGAAGCGGCTGGAAGAGAAAAGCCAGGAACAGCGCGAGAAGAACTTCGCATTCTTGCGTGAGACGGCAGCCGATCCGGTGGCGCACCGGAATTTCCTGCTGCGGACGTCGCTTCTGGAAAGCGTGCGTCGCCCCTGAGCGACGACTGAAAAGCCAAGATAGTAAATCCAGCGCCTGACACGGGCGCTGGATTTTACAGCTCTGCGGCATCAGCCCTACCGCATGAGTGGATGCTTCGAGAACACCTCTGCGATCCAGTCGACGAATGTCCTGAGCTTTGTACTCAGATGCCTGTTCGGCGGATAGACGACGTGCAGCGGCAACGACTCCGTCTGCCAGTCCTGAAGAATGGGTTTCAGGCGTCCGTCATCGAAATAGGGCTGCACCATGAAGTGTGGGGCTTGCAGAATGCCGAGCCCCGCGACACCGGCGGCGACATAGGAACTGCCGTCATTGAAGGCCGTGATGTATCTGCCGTGGATATCGGTCGTCTCGCCATCGATCATGAAATTCAGCGGCCAGTGTCGGCCTGACTCGGCGCTGAAATAGCCGACGATCGTATGCGCTCCGGTAATTTCACTCGGGTGTTGCGGCTCACCATATCGTGCGATGTAGGACGGCGCGGCGCTGGTGGTGAATGATAAGGATGCGATGCGCCGCGCGATCAGCGACTGGTCTGAGATCTCGCCGCCACGGATGACGCAATCGACATTTTCGGCAATGAGGTTCACTGCCCGGTCGCTGACGCCGATATCAATCTGGATGTCGGGGTAGCGGGCGTGAAAGTCGGGCAGGGCCGGGATCACCACCAATGTTGCCAGCGAGCCGCTGATATCGATCCGCAGCCGGCCCTTCGGACTTGTCTGAGACAGCGCCATGCTGCCGTCGAGTTCGTCGAGATCTGCGAGCAGTTGCACCACGCGCTCGTAATAGGCCGCTCCGTCCGGGGTGACTGTGACCCGCCGCGTGGTTCGGTTCAAAAGACTGGTTCGCAGGTGCGCCTCGAGAGTCTGGATCAGCTTGGTCAGGGTGGCCTTGGGCATATCCAGCGAGTCGGAGGCCCGGGTGAACGTGCCGGCTTCGACGACCCGGGCAAATGCCCTCATGGCCATGAGCTGGTCGTATCGCGGGCCGGAAACTGAAATGGAAGCCATTTCGTGACCTATTATTCACGTGTGGAAACAGTGAAGCCAATAGAGGCCTATTTATTCCGATAAAAGAGTATCTAGTTTTCGCTGCGTCGCAACATATAGGGCTTGTCGCCCCAGACGCGAAATGGCAACCGATCAGAAAAGCAATTCTGCAGGATCTCGAGTGGCTTGGACCGATGAAGCGGTTCCGGGTCCGCGGGGATCGCGCGTCAATGTGCGGGTCTATCAACCGGCCGTTTCGCGGCATGCCCCGGTGGTCGTCCATCTGCATAGCGGCGCATTTGTCACCGGCTCGCTGGAATCGGGTCGGGCTGTGGCGTGCCTTTTGGCGGAGGCGGGCGCTGTGGTGGCATCGGTCGATTACCCGCTCGCCCCGCAACATCCTTTTCCCCAGGCGCTGGAGGCGGCGATCGATGTGCTGACGCATATCGGCCGCGGCCGCGCGGCATGGGCCGGCAAGAAGCCTCTTCTGTATGTCGCCGGCGAGGAAGCCGGTGGCAATCTCGCCGCCGCTCTGGCGCTGATGGCGCGTGATCAGCAATTCCCTACGCTTGCGGGACAAATCCTTCTGTCGCCGATGGTGGATGCCCGCCTCGCGACCTGCTCGGTGCGCGAAGCCAAGGCTGGTCCCGCCGATTGTCTATGGGCGGATGGCTGGCACAAATATCTCGGATCGCCTGCCAAGGCCGCGCATCCCTATGCGTCGCCGATCGTGTCGTCACGCCTTGCCGGCGTTGCACCGGCTTTGCTGGTGACCGCGGAAGACGATCTCTTGCGCGACGAGACCTCCAACTACGCACGCCGCCTGCGGGAATCGGGTGTGCCGGTGCGCCATCGTCTTCTACCTGCTCCGACAGGGTGGCCTTGCGCGCTCCAAACGGCTGCCGATGACGCGCCTTGGGCGACTCCCTTGCGCGAGAGCTTCGCCGGGTTTTTCGCGGACACCCTGAAGTGTCCGTCCGCTGCTTCCTTTCAACATCACATTCAGACCTGACAGCCACGGGGTTCGACATGACGATTTCATCTGCTCGACGGAAGTTTCTTCTTGGAAGCATTGTCGTTCTGGCTTTCGCCGGAGCGGGCGCTGGCATCCTTTCCTTCTCCGACAAAGCCGTCAGCAACGAAGCGGTAGCGAAGCCTGCGGCTCTGCCGGTGTCGGTCTCGATCGTTCAACAGCGCGATGTTGCCTTGTGGGATGAATTCTCCGGCCGCCTCGAAGCGATCGAACGCGTCGAAGTTCGCTCGCGTGTGGCGGGGGCCGTGCAGTCCGTGCATTTCCGCGAAGGCGCGCTGGTCAAGAAGGATGACCTGCTCCTCACTATCGATCCGGCACCTTACGCCGCGGAGGTCGAACGCGCGGATGCGCAGGTGGTTGCCGCGCAGGCGCGCGTGCTCCTGACCAAGGCCGAAATGGACCGTGGACAGCAACTCTCGGAGACGCGCATCATTTCTGCGCGCGATCTCGATCAGCGTCAGAATGCGCATCGTGAAGCCGAAGCCAACCTGCGCGCTGCGCAGGCGGCACTGCAATCGGCCAAGCTCAATCTCGACTATACGCAGGTGCGGGCGCCGGTTGCAGGACGCGTCGGCAAGCTCGAGATCACCGTCGGCAATCTCGTCGCCGCCGGTCCCGGTGCGCCGGTGCTGACGACGCTGGTGTCGGTCAATCCGATCTATGCCAGCTTCAACGCCGACGAACAGATCGTGTCC
>JAEYVN010000286.1 GCA_023431725.1 Pseudomonadota bacterium | reverse complement strand
GCCGACAAGGTGTCGATCAACACGGCAGCGGTGCAGCGGCGCGAATTCGTGAAGGAAGCGGCGGAAAAATTCGGCGATCAATGCATCGTCGTTGCGATCGATGCGAAGAAGGTGTCGCAGCAGGGTGAGCCCAATCGCTGGGAAATCTTCACGCATGGCGGCCGCAAGCCGACCGGCATTGATGCGATCGAATTCGCCAAGGACGTCGTTGCGCTGGGCGCGGGCGAAATCCTGCTGACGTCGATGGATCGCGACGGCACCAAGTCCGGTTTCGACATTGCCTTGACGCGCGCGATCTCCGACGCCGTGCGTGTGCCGGTGATCGCATCCGGCGGCGCCGGCAATCTCGATCACATGGTCGAGGGCATCCGCGATGGCCATGCCACGGCCGTGCTCGCAGCCTCGATTTTCCACTTCGGTGAATACACGATCCGCCAGGCCAAGGAGCACATGGCCAAGGCCGGTCTACCGATGCGGCTCGATCCCTGAAGAGCATGACCCCGAAGGGGACCGCTCAAAGCAAGATCATGCTCAAAGACTGAGGCCCCGACTCGAAAGCCGGGGCCACCAGGGCGGGAGTGATGGGACATTGAGCTCCAGGCCCCAGCATAGCGTCAAACCCGGACTGTCTTCCGACGTTCCGGCCGCAATCATGAAATCTTGGAAGCGGCCGAAAGCAAAAGCCCCGGGGCTGGTCCATCCCCCCCGGGGCGATCGGGCGGCAAGCCGCCTTCCTGTCTCAACTTTCGCGTCGCGTAATCGTAATGTCGTAACTCGCCATTAGGTTCCAGCGTGGCTGCGATTGGCCCAGGCGATTGCGGATTCCAGCCGGTCATTGCCCCAGAACAATTCCCCATCGCCGGTGACGAAGCTGGGTGCGCCGAAGATGCCAAGGCTGCCGGCCTCTTCGGTCTGGGTCCGCAATTTAATCTTGATGGGATCGGACTGCGCCAGATCGAGCATCGACCGGGCAGGAGCACCGATCGTTGTCAGGATGTCTCCGATCACGGCCGGATCGTCGATGCGACGTCCGTCGCCGAACTGGGCTTGAAATACGGACCGACAGAACGCGCCGCGCCAGGCTTCGCCTTCGCCGGCCAGCGCCACACGCGCCGGCAACAAACCGTTCTGCGGAAATTCCGCCGGCTTGCGGAAGGGCATCGCCATTTCGGCGCAAAGCCGTTCGAGGTCGCGCCACATATAGCGGCCCTTGCTCTCGTAGATGTTGAACGGCGAGGTGTCCCAGCCCTGCGCCTTGAACGTGGGCGCCAGCAGAAAGGGCCGATAGCGGATGGCCACCCCGGCCTCCGAAGCGAGCGCCTCGATGCGCATGCAGGCCGGATAGGAATAAGTGGAGGCAAAATCGAACCAGAAATCGAGTGTCGGATCTGCTGCCATTTCGACGGACGCGCTCTTGCGGACCTTCACGGAACCGGGACGATACCCCAATCGTTCTTTTGGGTATTGTTTTGGCAGACTGAATTTCGAGGAATGGCTATGCGCAAACTTGTTCTCGCCGGGATATTCGGAGCAGCCCTGCCGTTCCTGTCGATGGCGCCAGCCGAGGCGCAGGCGCGCGAATATCCCTGGTGCGCCCGCTATGACTGGACGACCTCCAATTGCGGCTTTGTCAGCTTTCAGCAATGTCTGGCAACCATCCGGGGCATCGGCGGCCGCTGCGAGCAGAACCCGCGTTACGTGCCGCCCCCGCCGCGCCGCCGGCCTCAGCGATAACGCTACCGGCTTGGCCTGCGGGGCCGAGCCCATCCGCCAATGATGCATTGCATGCAGGGGCTTTCCGCCTATAGTCCCGGCGATTTTGGCGCGCGATGAGGGAAAACCAGGCCGGTTTTCCGTCCGGTCGCGCGCTCTCTTTTGATGCGAACGGGACGGATTTTCATGGCGGACAAGCCCAAAAAGGACGTGAAGAAGGTCGTGCTGGCCTACTCCGGCGGCCTCGACACCTCGATCATTCTGAAGTGGTTGCAGACCACCTATCGCTGCGAAGTGGTGACCTTCACTGCCGACCTCGGTCAGGGCGAGGAACTGGAGCCGGCCCGCGCCAAGGCGGTGCTGCTCGGCATCAAGCCGGAAAACATCTTCATCGAGGATCTGCGCGAGGAATTCGTCCGCGACTACGTGTTCCCGATGTTCCGGGCCAACACGGTCTATGAAGGACAATATCTGCTCGGCACGTCGATCGCGCGTCCGCTGATCGCCAAGAAGCAGATCGAGATCGCCGAACAGGTCGGCGCCGACGCGGTCTGTCATGGCGCGACCGGCAAGGGCAACGACCAGGTGCGCTTCGAGCTCAGCTACTACGCGCTGAAGCCGGACATCACCATCATCGCGCCGTGGCGTGAATGGGACCTGCGTTCGCGCGAGCAATTGATCTCGTTCGCCGAGATGCATCAGATTCCGATCGCCAAGGACAAGCGCGGCGAAGCGCCGTTCTCGGTCGACGCCAATCTTCTGCACGCGTCCTCCGAAGGCAAGGTACTGGAAGATCCGTCGCAGGAAGTACCCGATTACGTTTACTCGCGCACGGACGATCCGGTGACCGCGCCGGACAAGCCGACCGTGATCAAGATCGAGTTCCTCAAGGGCGATCCGGTCGCCATCGACGGCAAGAAGATGGGTCCCGCCGATCTTCTCGCGAAGCTCAACGAACTCGGCAAGATCAACGGCATCGGCCGCCTCGACCTGGTCGAGAACCGCTTCGTCGGCATGAAGTCGCGCGGCATGTACGAGACTCCCGGCGGCACGATCCTGCATGCGGCCCATCGCGCCATCGAGTCGATCACGCTCGATCGTGGCGCGGCCCATCTCAAGGAC
>JAEYVN010000265.1 GCA_023431725.1 Pseudomonadota bacterium | reverse complement strand
AAGGCGTCAACGACGCCGTCTTCGACGGCTGATGCCGGGCCATGACGACGTGGCGTCTGTAGCCCGGATGAAGCGAAGCGTAATCCGGGGGCCCCGCATTCCGCTTCGCTCCATGCGGGCTACGAGAACACCCCTTGACATTTTCCCAAATATAGGATTATAATCCCTTCATCCCGTCCCGCTGAAGGGGCGTTTCATGAGCGTCGTGAGACGCGGGGCGGGATGCGGTGGCCGGACGGCGGGCAGACGTAACCCGCGGCGCGGCCGGTTCAAGCCGCGTCCTGCCGTGCTAGCTGCCGGCATAATCGGTGGAGAGAACGTCCACCGGGGACGATGGAGCAGACCGTCAAACACCGCGCGCGGAACGCCGGAATCTTTCGGCGGTTCGTGGTGCGACCAATCTCATGCGCACACCTCACATCGCGCATGGGGCCATGGGCTGGCCAGAAAGCCCGGCGTTCCGTGCGCCCTTCGTCGACGGGCACAAAGCGGCGGACTGGAATACGGGCGCGCCCGCGCCGGCCAAAGAATGGGGCTGCTTTCGCGCGTCTGCTGGCGCTCGTCCCCGCCAAAGCGGGGACGGCCACGTCCGATTTTACGGCATCCGATGAAGCGGTCGACGAAGCGGTCCGCTCAGGCGGCCTTCGACTTCGGCTGCACTTCGGCGGTGTAGTCGTCCATCAGCTGCTTGGTGATGGCGCCAGGCGTGAACGTCCAATCGGCGATTTCCGCCACGGCCGTCACTTCGGCGGCGCTGCCGGTGATGAAGCATTCCGAGAAGCCGGTCAGTTCATCCGGCATGATGCGGCGCTCGATCACCTCGATGCCACGGCGCTTGGCGAGTTCGATGACGGTCTCGCGCGTGATGCCGGACAGAAAGCAGTCGGCGATCGGCGTATGGATCTTGCCGTCCGTGATGAAGAAGATGTTGGCGCCGGTGCATTCGGCGACGCGACCCTGCCAGTCCAGCATCATCGCGTCGGCATAACCCCGCCGCTCGGCGCGATGCTTGGAGACAGTGCAGATCATGTAGAGACCGGCGGCCTTGGCGAGGCTCGGCGCGGTCCGCGGATCGGGCCGACGGTATTCGGCAAGATCCAGTTTGATGCCCTTCAGGCGCTGTTCCGGATCGAAATAGCTCGGCCATTGCCAGGTGGCGATGGCCAGATGGATCTTGTTGCCCTGCGCGGAAACGCCAAGCTGGTCCGAACCGCGCCAGGCGATCGGGCGAACGTAGGCGTCCTTCATGCCGTTCTTTTCGATGACCAGCCGCTTGGCGGCATCGATTTCGGCCACGCTGTAGGGAATCTCGAAATCCAGGATGTTGGCCGACCGCTTCAGGCGCTCGGAATGCTCCGTGCACTTGAAGATCTCGCCGCCATAGGCGCGCTCTCCCTCGAATACGGCGCTGGCGTAATGCAGCCCGTGGGTGAGGACATGAATCTTCGCCTCTGGTCCCGGCACGAGCTTGCCGTCAAACCAGATCAAGCCTGGCAGCTGGTCGAAGGGGACGGCCATCTGGTTCCTCCTGAAGGGAGACTCGGCCGCGGCGAGGTCCGACAACGGAGCCCGATTTTGCGTCGCGGGCCAAGTCCCATTATGGTTTTTACCGGCTCTCGTAAAAAATTCGATGCAAGAACCGATCGAATTCTCTGCTGGAGAAACCAGCAGTATATTTCGTTCAACCCGCTCTTTGGGTAACAATCTGCCAGAAATATGTCAATATGGCTGACATAAATTACCATGGTGCCATACCATCATGCCTGCGCCTCAACTTCGCGGTCACACCGCTTCTGCCATCGACACACCGGCCGCCCGGAGCGAGCCGGCCTGGGATCTGATCGAGCTGCTCTTTTTCGCCTATCGCGACTTCGTGGGTGACGCTGATGCGGCCTTGGCGGAGTTCGGCTTCGGACGGGCGCATCACCGTGTGCTGCATTTCGTGACCCGGCATCCTGGCATGAAGGTCGCGGACCTCCTCGAGATCCTCAACATTACCAAGCAGTCGCTCGCCCGCGTCCTGAAACAACTGGTCGACGAAGGCTATGTTCTGCAAAAGGAAGGCGCAAATGATCGACGCCAACGCCTTCTTTATGCCACGCCGACGGGCGAAGCGCTGGCCATGAAATTGGCTAGTCTGCAAACACAGCGGGTCGCGCAGGCGCTCCAAGACATCGGCCCCGGTGCGCGGGAGGAGGCTCGGCGGTTTCTGATCGCCATGATCGATGGCCGGGACCGCGAGCACGTGTTGCAACTCATTGCCCGTGCCGACCGGCTTAGACACAGTCAGCCCTGAGGAACGCCACATGGCTCTTGGCGCTGTCCCCGTAATTCCCGCCGACGACGCTCCCCACCTGCTGGTGGTGGACGATGACCGGCGCATTCGCGACCTACTGTCGCGATTTCTCACGTCGGAAGGCTATCGCGTGACCACCGCCGTCGACGCTGCGGAAGCACGCGCGAAACTCGGCGGCCTGCATTTCGATCTCCTGATCCTCGACGTGATGATGCCGGGCGAAAACGGCTTCGATCTCGCCAAGTCGCTGCGCGAGACCTCGACCGTGCCGATCCTCATGCTCACCGCTCGCGATGAAAGCGCGATGCGCATCGAGGGTTTGCAGATCGGCGCCGACGACTACGTGGCCAAGCCGTTCGAACCGCGCGAATTGTCGCTGCGGATCAACAATATTCTGAAGCGCGCGCAGCCCGTCGCGGTGCCACAGGTCGAGTCGGTGCGGTTCGGCGATTTTGTTTTCCATATTGCGCGCGGCGAATTGCGACGTGGCGAGGAGATGGTCCGTCTCACCGATCGCGAACGTGACATGCTGCGTATTCTTTCAGCGACGCCTGGCGAAACCGTGCCGCGCCTGTCCCTGACCGGCAACGACCCGGCCGCCAACGAACGTGCTGTCGACGTGCAGGTGAATCGCCTCCGCCGCAAGATCGAACGCGATCCAGCCAACCCCCTTTTCGTCCAGACCGTCCGCGGCATCGGTTATCGTCTCGTCGTGTCTCCATGAGGGAGCCGCGATGACCAGTCTCGACGTTGGTCTCTCGACAATTCGCTCTGCCGCGACACGAGTCAGCGACGCATGGGATCGGCTCGGAAGGTCGATCAAGCGTTTCATGCCGACGGGGCTGTATGCCCGCGCGCTGGTGATCATCATCGCGCCGATGGTGATCCTGCAATCGGTCGTCGCGTTCGTGTTCATGGAGCGTCACTGGAATTCGGTGACACAGAAACTGTCGGCTTCCGTGGTTTCTGATATTGCCGCACTGATCGACATCTATCGGCTCTATCCGCAGGACCCCCAGAATGTTCAGATCCGGCGCATCGCGCAGGAGCGTCTGGGTCTTGTCGTCGATTTCCTGCCAGCGACAGAAATGCCGCCGCCGGGGCCAAAGCCGTTTTTCTCGCTGCTTGATCAGGCGCTCTCGGTCGAGCTCACCAAGATCAAACGCGCCTTCTGGATCGACACGGTCGGAAAATCCTCGCTGGTCGAGATTCGCATTCAGCTCGACAATGCCGTGATGCGCATCCTCGCCCCACGCAGCGCGGCCTATGCTTCGAATTCGGAAATTTTTCTGTTCTGGATGGTTGGAACGTCGCTGGTTTTGTTGACGGTCGCGATCATCTTTTTGCGCAACCAGATCCGGCCGATCCTTCGGCTTGCCGATGCGGCCGAAGCCTTCGGCAAGGGGCGCGAAGCACCGAACTTCCGCCCCCGCGGTGCACGCGAGGTGAGACGTGCGGCGGTCGCCTTCATAGAAATGAAACTGCGCGTCGAGCGCGCCATCGAGCAGCGCACGGCGATGCTGGCCGGCGTATCACACGATCTGCGCACCATCCTCACCCGATTCAAGCTCGAACTGGCTCTCCTTGGCGATGTCCCCGAACTCGACGCAATGAAGAAGGACGTCGACGAGATGCAGCGCATGCTGGAGGCATACCTTGCCTTCGCGCGTGGCGACATGGGCGAGCAATCGGCACCCACCGACATGGCCGCGTTCCTCGAAGAGCTGAAGGACGACGCCGAACGAACCGGCCACAAGGCCACCATCGAGTTCTCAGGCCAGCCGATCGTGACGGTGAAATCCGCAGCGTTCAAACGCTGCCTCGCCAATCTGGTCACCAACGCCGCCCGTTATGCGCACTCCATCGCCATCACCGGCACACGCGACCACCGCTGGCTGACGATCACGATCGACGACGACGGGCCCGGCATTCCATCCGCAATGCGCGAAGAGGTGTTCAAGCCGTTCCTGCGGCTCGACAACGCCCGCAATCAGGATCAGGGCGGCACTGGCCTCGGTCTTGCCATTGCCCGCGACATCGCCCGCTCCCATGGCGGCGACATCATGCTCGGCGATTCTCCGCTTGGCGGCCTGCGCGCGACCGTCCGCGTGCCCGTGTAGTTCGACGAGACGTCGACATGAGAAAGCCCCGGCCTTGACCGGGGCTTTCAACACTAAGTTACGTCTGTGAAATGTTAGCGGCGTTGGTTGGCCGGCTCGCCGGCTGGTTCAGATCCCGATTCCTTGGAGCTCGGCTTCACATTTGCGTTGATGCCATCCTGGTTCATGCCGCCAGACCGCGGCGATGGAGCCGTCACTCCTGATCCTGTCGTCCCGGTGCCCCTTCGCTCTCCACCCGTGCTGCGCGGCTGATTTTCGGCTCCGCTCTGCTCAGCACCCGAATTCATCGAGCCGGGGTTGACGTTGCCGGGCGGCGGCGTCTGGGCTGACGCAACCGATGCTGCGAAAATGCCGGCAGCAGCGACAAGCGCGATCTTGCGGATCATGCGAATTCTCCTTTTGCGTTGGTTCAATCGGCATCGCCTCGTGATTTGCTCCGAGGCTTACCAGCCGTGTCACCAATGCATGGGGAGCAGACGCGTTCCGGAAATTTCGGGACAATCTTTGCGAGTATGCGCTTGTAATATTGGAACGAAACGGCATCACTCGCATTGCGGAATGACACCTTTGTGAGTATCGCGTGAGTGAATGAGATGTCGCATCCTTTCCACATTCAGCGCAAATGCACGAATTCTTCAGCGCGACTCCTTAAGGCCGTTGCACGGTAACGCCTTAATTATTCTCAGGACCTTCGATATACTAACCTCACCGCATTCCAAGGTGTGAAACATGCGTATCCGCATTTCTGTCGCAGCCGCCCTCGCGACGGCCTTCGCCGCAACACCGGCGCTCGCTGACATCAAGATTACAGTCGACAAGACAGCGCAGACGCTGACCGTCGCCCGTGATGGACAGGTGCTGCACACGTGGCCTGTCTCGACCGGACGCGTCGGACGATTCACCCCTGCTGGTAATTTCCGCGCCTTCCGCATGGAGAAGGATCACTATTCGAAGGAATTCGACGATGCGCCCATGCCGCATTCGATTTTCTTCACTGACCGCGGCCACGCCATTCATGGCTCCTTCGAGACGAAAAAGCTGGGCCGCCCGGCGTCCGGCGGATGCGTGCGGCTCGCCCCGGAGAACGCGAAGACGTTGTTCGAAATGGTCCAGGCCGAGGGAGTTCTGAAGACCAAGGTGGAAGTAGCAGGCGATGAACGCGTCGCAATCGCGCGTGCTGACCGGCAACTGACAAAATCCGCGTCTCGCGGTGGCACGGGTCTGCCGCCCCAATATGCGCCGCGCGAGGAAGACGAGCAGCGGCTCAACGCGCAACAGCAGCAGCGTCGCGAGCGCTACGCCGCTCCGCGCGGTTATTACGACCAGCAATTCGGGCATCAGCAGCGGCCCTATCAGGCGCAGCAGCAATACTATTACGATGGATATGCCTGGCGGCCTTACAACGGCCAGTCATATCGTCCGCAGCAAAACCCGTATTACGAACAGCGTCCGTATCAGTCACAGCAGCAATATTACTATCAGCAGCGTTACGGATACGGTTACGGCCAGTAA
>JAEYVN010000244.1 GCA_023431725.1 Pseudomonadota bacterium | reverse complement strand
AACACTAGCATGCCTGCATGACGACCATTAGTGCGGGCTTGCTTCAAAATATTGTTTTTGGCCCTTCTGCATCGGACTCTTCGGCCGCGCAGGCGGCCAAAGCCGCACCGCAGTTGCCGACGATTTCGACGCCTTCGGTGCCCGAAAATGCCACGTCGTCAGTAACTGTGTCGTCGGTCGCTATGGCACTGCGAAATGCCGCCTCCCGATTGGCATCGCGGCAGAGCGGGCTTGCGCCGCTCTATCCGGATCTCGATGTCGCGGTCAGGCGCGCCGATCTTCCGCCCGACGTGCGGGCCGCCGCAAAATCCGTATTGTCACTGCGCATGGGCAGCGTGCGCCCTGATGTGCTGCAGGCCGCCGTCCTGAAGTCCGGTCTCTTCACGGAAGCCATGCTGTCCGGAGGGGCGATGCCGGCTGACATGAAAACGGCGTTGTTGTCGCTGCGGCAGACGCTGCAAGGCTGGCTTGGATCATCGGCATCCGAGACGCTGACCGATCCGCAATTGCCGCCGCCCTATCGTGGCGCACCCCCCACGGCGCAGCAGCCGGCGTCCGCATCGATTGCAGTGCTTGATCCGCGCGCGGCCGGCCTTCGCCTGCTGGCGGAAACCGACGGGGCCTTGGCCCGCCAGACCTTGCTGCAGATTGCGGCTTTGCCCGATGCGATTGCGCCCCAGCAGCAATCCGACACGCAACTAAAACTCACCATGGATATTCCGCTCGCCACGCCGCTCGGCACCGCGATCATCCAGCTTCAGGTCGAGCAGGACGGACAGCGCAAGGATGATGAAGCCGGTCGCGAGCGGACGTGGCGGATCAATCTGGCCATCGATATCGAGCCGCTGGGGCCGGTGCGAGCCACCGTGTCGCAAACCGGCGGTCTGACGCATGTTGCGCTGATGGCCGAGCGCAAGGACAGCGCGCAGGCCTTGCGCAATGATTTGCCAATGCTCGAGACATCGCTTGCCGAAGCCGCGCTCGATGTCGGCGATGTGCAATGCCACACCGGCAAGCCGCACGCGCCATCGGCACCGGCGGGGCAGTTTCTGGATCGCGCATCATGAGTGGGCAGAAGGTTGCCGTTGCGCTGAAATACGATGCGCCGACCGCGCCGCGTGTCACCGCCATCGGACGTGGCGAGTTGGCCCAGCGGATCATCGAGGCGGCGGAGGCGAACGGCGTGCCGCTTTCCGACAATCCGGTGCTCGCCGAAGCGCTATCGAATATCCCGCTGGATCAGGAAATTCCCGAAAGTCTCTATCGCGCTGTCGCCGAAGTGCTGAGCTATATCCTGCAGACCTCGGAACGCCTGCGCTGAACGCCGCCGGGTCGGAGGCGGCCGGTTGATCGCAGCGGCGGTTTGTAGGACATTCGCCTCGTTCTCATCATCCTAACAACGGCGCTCATGAAACGCGTTCTCGCCGCATTCCTGCTTGTCGTGACCGCTATGATGCTATCGGCGCCAGCGTCGGCGCAGATGCGCCGTGCGCTTGTGATCGGTAGCGATGAATATCGTCATGTCACGAAGCTGCAGAAGGCGGTCGGTGACGCGCACGCGATGAAGGCGGCGCTGGAAAGGCTGGGCTTCGAGGTCGATTTGCTGGCCAATCCGGATCGCGCCGGATTCAACGCCGGCATTTCGGCGTTCGCACAGAAGCTCAAGCCCGGCGACGTGTCTCTCGTGCATTATTCCGGTCACGGCGTAGCGCTCGATGGAGAGAACTATCTGCTGCCCATCGATGCGCCGCGACCGGACCGTGTCGACAAGGAAGGGCTCAAGCTTGAATCCTTCGCATTGATGCCGCTGATCGATCGTCTCCGAGCGACCGGTTCGAATGTGCAGATCGTCATTATCGATGCCTGCCGCGACAACCCTTATGCCCTGTCAGGTACGCGCTCGATCGGCCACAGCGGAGGTCTCGTCGAACCGGGCCGGCGGGCGGTCAAGGGGCAGGGCGGCTTTTTCATCATGTTCTCGGCTGGCTTTGGACAGACCGCGGCGGATCGTCTGAGCGACAATGATCGCGAGCCGACCTCGGTCTATACGCGCACGCTGCTCAACAAGATCAGTGTCGAGGGCAAGCCGATCACCGATCTCGCCCGCGAAGTACGCGAGGATGTCGAGGCGCTGGCAGCAACGGTGAATCACGAACAGCGCCCGGCGTATTACGATGAGTTGTCGGGGCCCTTGTTCTATTTCGCTCCGCCTCGCGGGAGCGTCGTTGCCGCCGTGCCGCAGCAGGCCGTCTTGCGCCCAGTCGAAGAGCCAGCGCAGCCAACACAACCGAAGCAATCGGTTGCAACGCCGCAGAACCTGCCGGTAACGATGAAGCCGAGTTTCGATTGCAGCCTTGCGCGCGGGGACGACGAACTTGCGGTGTGCGGAGATGTCGAATTGTCGGCGCTCGATCGTGCGCTGTCGCAGGTCTATTACGCTCTGGCCGATCATCTCTCTGGCGATGCGCGCCTGGCGCTGCGGGTCGCGCAGGGGCAATGGCTGGCGCAGCGTCGCCTGTGCAATGCCAATGCGTCCTGCATCGGCCAGGCCTATCGCAGCCGCATCGCGGAATTGCAGGGCAGCCACGGCAACCGGCAATCGAGCCTTGCACCCGTGCCGGCTCGCATGGCCGCCCCGCCACGGCCCAGTTTCGATTGTGCCAAGGCGCGCAAACCGGACGAGCAGGTGGTCTGCTCCGATGGCGCATTGGCGGCGAAGGATGTCCGGCTATCGGAAGTGTTCGGCCAGTATCGCGCACGGCTTGCGCCGGATGCGCAGAAGAAATTGCTGACGGCGCAGGCAGCCTGGCTGGCGCAGCGCGGACAATGTGGATTCGACGTCGCCTGCGTCGGCCGCTCTTATGATGACCGTATCCGGCAGATTGAAATGCTGTTATCGCGGCGTTGAACCCTTTTCCGGCTTGGGGCGACACTGTCTTCATGAAAGTCACACTCGATCTGTCGAAGCTGCTCGAACAGGGCAAGATCACGCCTGCCGATGCCGAGCGCCTGAAGGCGCTGGCGGCGACGGAAACCGGCAATCTTGGCCTCAATATCCTCACAGGTTTCGGCGTCATTGCTGCGAGCGCGGGTGCCGTTGCGGTGATGCTGACGGCGTTCGAATTCACCGCCGTGTCGGCTGCTATCATCGGCGGTGGCGTATTCGCGCTGGGCCTGTTGTTGCTGCTCGCACGCGGCGAGCTTGCCAGTCTGGCGTCGCAGACGCTGATCCTGATCGGAGCGCTGACCGGCGGCGCTGGCTTGCTCATTCTTGAAGATGGTTCGCTGCGCGCCGCCGCCTTCGTGACGGCGGTGCTGGCAGTGACGGCGGTGCTCGCACGATCGAGTTTGATGGCCTGTTTGGCGGTGGTGTCGCTCGCCGGATGCCTTGGCGCGCGCACCGGCTACATCCACGCCATGTATTCGCTCTCGATCCAGGAGCCGCTGGTCACGGTGGTGCTGTTTTCAGGCCTGGCGTTCGCGCTTTATCTGATCTCGCAGCGGGTGAGGGCCGATTACGAGCGCATCAGCCTTGCGGCAGCCCGGATGTCGCTGGTGCTGGTCAATTTCGGTTTCTGGATCGGCTCGCTCTGGGGCGACCGTCTGCGGCTCTATCGCTACGTCGTCTACAACGATCCGAAGGGCGGCCCGGATTTTACCGCCTATGGCGCAGTCATTCCGCCTTACTTTTTTTCGATCAGCTGGGCGGTGGCGCTGATTGCGGCCGGCGTCTGGGGCGTGAAGTCCGGCCGGCGCTGGGTGGTCAATCTCGCCGCGGTGTTCGGCGGCATCCACTTCTATACGCAGTGGTTCGAATATCTCGGCGCCAATGCCTTCAGCGTCCTGGCCGGCGGCATCCTGCTGATCGCGATTGCCTTCGCCTTGCGCGCGCTCAATCGCAAGCCAGCGGCGGCGTCCTTGGCAGGTTGAGAAAAGTTGTCGCCGGGGCACGGTGGGGCGTCGACGGGCCCCGGCGACAAACGGCCTGAGGCTACAAACAGGCCGCCTTGACAACCGCCGGCGTGGGCTCCCGTGGCGGCAGCAGGACGAACAGGCTCTTCAGCCGGTCCATCAATCCCGCGAGATCGAACAGGGAATTGTCGGCGTGCTGGCGGGCGGCATCGTCGGCGGAGTAGATCGCCTGACCGTCCTCATTCAGCACCACGCCCACACTTGTGTGCGTCAGCTGGCCGTAAGCCATGATCGCCGCCGCGCAGGCGCGGATGCTGGCACAGTCTTCCAGATCCAGAAAGTGCAGGATCGCGCCGTCGCGCTCGATGTCCGACATCTCGTCCAGATGCGACCCGGCAGCATGCACCACATAGCCGTCGGCCAGGAAGCGCCGCACGATCTGCTTGCCGGCAGCGGACGACGCGCCGGTAATAACCGCCACCTTGGATGTGCAAAAACTGGTATTCATGGTGGCTCCTGACTGGACCCCCCGGCCCACCGCTCGTTACAGATTGACAAATTATCGAAATCTGTAACAATGTCAATAGTGACCGATGAATGTAATGACCGATAACTGTTCACAGGATCGTGAAGACGAGCGCCGCCACGCCATCATGGAGGCGGCCCGCGGCTGCTTTGTGCAGTACGGTTTCAACAAGACCTGTCTGGACGATATCGCGCAGCGCGCTGGTATTTCGCGACCGCTGATCTATCGCAAGTTCAAGAACAAGGAAGATATCCTCGCCGCGATCTACGAATATAAGCTGGAAGTGCTTTATCCGCGGGTCGAGGCGGTGCTGGC
>JAEYVN010000226.1 GCA_023431725.1 Pseudomonadota bacterium | reverse complement strand
GACCGCCGCGCAGCGTGTCGTGATGCTTCTCGAGCGCGCGGGCGGCCTTCAGCACCAGGTTGCTGTCGATGTCGCCGGATTCGATGGCGGTTTCGCCGTCGACCGACAGGCCGAGCGAGGTGCCCGGCGTTACACGCAGGTCGTCGCCGACGTCGGCGAAGACCACGAGGCTTTCGAGTTCATGATAGCCATCCGCGCGTCGTCCGCGGATGCGCAGGGTCAAGTTGATCTTGGCCGGCGCAAAATCCGACAACATGTCAGCCGTCACAGGTGAAGCCGATCAGCCGCCGTTGCGCTTGGTGTTCTGCTCGGCGGTGGTCGCGTTGTCGTCCGCCATGCCGTTCTTCAGCTTGTCCTCGATCTTCTTGAGCTCGTCCGGCTCCGGCTTCAGCGCTGCCGCATGCTGCCACTGGAACTGCGCTTCGAGCTGACGGCCGGTCTTCCAGTACACATCGCCGAGATGATCGTTGATGGTCGGGTCTTCAGGCTTCAGTTCGACGGCGCGTTCGAGATGCTTGGTGGCTTCTTCGAGATTGCCGATGCGGTAATAGGCCCAGCCCAGCGAGTCGACGATGTAGCCGTCATCCGGCCGCTGCTCGACCGCGCGGCGGATCATGCGCATGCCCTCGTCGAGATGCACGCCCTGATCGACCCAGGAATAGCCGAGATAGTTCAAAACGTGAGCCTGGTCCGGATAGAGCTCCAGCGCCTTCTTCAGGTCGGCTTCCGCCGCCGGCCAGTTCTTTGCACGTTCGTGGCAGATGCCGCGGAAGTAGAAGACCAGCCAGTTCGCGCGTTGCGGGTTTTTAATCTGATCGATCGCCTTGGTATAAGTGTCGGCGCATTCCGCATAGCTCTTGCGCGATCGCTCGATATTGCCGAGCGCCATGATCGCTTCGATGTCTTTCGCGTTTTCCTCGATCAGCTTCTTCAGATGCTCCTTCGCCTCGTCGGTCTTCTCGAGCGAGTCGAGGTTGGTCGCGAGCTGAATCTCGGCATTGCGATGCAGGGGCGAGTCCGCCGGCACGCGTCGATAGGCATCGATCGCCAGCTGCGGCTTCTTCATCGCCTCATAGAGGTCGGCAAGCGACAGCAGCGCCAATGGATGGTTGGGCTCGAGATAGAGAGCGAGTTGCAGATAGGCGAGGCCGAGGTCTTCGCCGCCGCGGCGGCCGAGCGCCGAGCCGATGCCATAGAGCACTTCGGCCGCACCGGCCTGCGCATTCTGCACCAGCGGCGGAAGTTTTTCGCCGGCCTGGACCTTCTTGACGTCATCCACGATCAGCGGATGGTTCGGCAGCGCCTTCTCGAATCCGTCGAACACCGCGAGCGCTTCGTCCTTCGCGCCCTGACGCGACAGGAAGCTGCCATAGGCTTCGACGATGCGGAGCGCGGTCGCGTCGCTCTTCTGCACCTTCTCCAGACGCCGTCCGGCTTCCTTCTTCTTGTTGGCGAGATCGAGGATCAGACCCGCATGCAGATCCTTGAATGTGGCGTACCAATCGGCGCCCTGCAGCCGGTCGATCACATCGATCGCGGTCTTCGAATCGTTCGAGCCCATCTGGGTCCAGGCAATCAGCAGCGCGGCGGTCAGGTCGGTCACCGGTCCACGCACCGACTGCGCGATGTTCAGGCGGGCGTTCTGCCATTGCTTCTGCTTGATCGCGCGGATGCCGACCACCAGCCGGGCCGTGCGGTCATTCTTGTTGATCTGCAGGATGCGTTCGGCGAGGCGCACGGCTTCGTCGATGCTGCCTTCCGTCAGCGAGGCGATGAAGGCGCGCTCGAGCAGTTCGGGATTCTTGGGGTCGGCGCGCAGTGCCGCCCGGTAATAGGTGGAAGCGGCGGCCGCATCGCGCTGGGCGCCGGCATGGCGTGCTGCAAGATAATTGCCGGAGCTCGACGTTCGCGATGTGTCCTGCCGGCTCGGAGCCTGTGCCGCCAGAATGCCCGGCAGCATGAGAATGCCAAAAGCGGTGGCCGCAACAGCCACGGGCTTGATCAAATTCGACACGATCACGTCTGAAAATCTCCATCGGCGGTGCCGCGAAGCGGCTCCCGCAGGCTCGGAAGAGGATGGCCTTTTTGCGCTGCCGTCGCAAGGACGGCGGCGAGGCCTCGGTCCTCAAGACTTCGCCACCTAGGCTGACGGCTCCAATGGGGCTTTATCGTGACCGTGACCGGTCACAAGTGCTTACATGTTCGGATAATTTGGCCCGCCGGCCCCTTCCGGAGGAACCCAGGTGATATTGCGGTTGGGATCCTTGATGTCGCAGGTTTTGCAATGGACGCAGTTCTGCGCATTGATGACGAAGCGCAGGTCCGCGCCCTCGCCAACCCATTCATAAACGCCGGCCGGACAATAGCGGGTCGAGGGGCCCGCATAGATGTCGTGCTCGGACGACTTCTGCAGGGCCATATCCGCGACCTTCAGGTGCGCCGGCTGATTTTCCTCGTGGTTGGTGTTGGACAGGAACACCGATGACAGGCGATCGAAGGTCAACTTGCCGTCCGGCTTTGGATAGGCGATCGGGGTGCAGTCCTTGGCCGGCTTGAGGCAATCCGAATCCGGCTTGCCGTGCTTCTGGGTGCCGAACAGCGAAAAGCCGAGGGTATTGGTCCACATGTCGAGACCACCGAGCGCGATGCCGATCATCGTGCCGAACTTCGACCACAGCGGCTTCACGTTGCGCACCGGCCAGAGGTCCTTGCCGATCGGCGAGCCGCGCCAGGCATTTTCATAGCCGACGAGTTCGTCATTGGCCCGGCCGGCGGACAGCGCTTCGATCACATGTTCGGCTGCGAGCATGCCGGACGAGATCGCGTTATGGGTGCCCTTGATGCGCGGCACGTTGACGAAGCCGGCGGCGCAGCCGATCAGCGCGCCCCCCGGGAACGTCAAACGCGGGACCGACTGATAGCCGCCTTCGGTAATCGCGCGCGAACCGTAAGCCAGGCGCTTGGCGCCTTCGAAGGTGTCGCGGATTGCCGGATGCGTCTTGAAGCGCTGGAATTCCTCGAACGGCGAGAGATAGGGATTGTCGTAGTTGAGATGGACGACGAAGCCGACCGCCACCAGGTTGTCGTCGTAGTGGTAGAGGAACGAGCCGCCGCCGGTGCTGTTGCCGAGTGGCCAGCCGAATGAATGCTG
>JAEYVN010000162.1 GCA_023431725.1 Pseudomonadota bacterium | reverse complement strand
TGGTATTGCTCAGGGGTCAACAGCGCGCGCCATTCGGCTTCCGTGCGGGTGACCGGATAGGTTTTTGTCAGGGTGTCGCTCATGGCCATAATATGGGCCCGGCTGCTGCGCCTGCCAAGACCGCCGTCCGCCGTGTCCACCTGATCGTCATCACGTCTGCGGAATCCCGTCGCCCATGATCGAAGCCATCATCCGCTTTGCGCTGTCGAACTTCACGCTCACCTTCCTGCTCATCGGGCTTGTCGCTTCGGCGATCGCTTATCTGTCAAAGCCGATCCCGCGCACGCGAGCGCAACTGATCGAGGCGCTGTTCTCCTATTTTCTGCTGTTTTCGATCGGCATCGCCAACTTCTACAACTTCGTGATGCATGTCTTCTTCGGTGAAATGGCCGCACGCTTCATCGGCTGGGCCGACAGCCCGTTCCAGACCGAAGTCGGCCTCGCCAGCCTTGGCTTCGCAGTGGTCGGATTGCTGGCCTTTCGCGGCGATATCGGACTGCGAACCGCGGCCGTTGTCGGCCCCGCTTTCTTTCTCCTGGGCGCGGCCATGGTCCACGTCCACAGCATGATCACCGCGGACAACTTCGCACCCGGCAATGCCGGCGTTGTATTCTGGACCGACATCCTCATTCCGCTGATCGGCCTTACGCTGCTCTACCTGCAACGGCGGAGCAGTCCGGCGCAGGTACAACGCAGACCCGCGTGAGGCGTCGCAAAGAACGGACGGAATATCGGCGGCGGTTCGAACGGAAACGCCGCCGCTATTACTCGACGTAGTCCGCGCATTTGGCGACATCGGTGTTCGCGCCCCATGGCATGATCGGCACCGACGAGGTCGAGTTTTTCGGCGAGCCTTCGATGATACGGTCCGAGTACACCATGTAAACAAGCACGTTGCGCTTCACGTCGCAGCCGCGCACGATCTGCATCTTTTTGAAGAACATCGACCGGCGCGCACGGAACACGTCTTCGCCTTGCTCGAACTTCGCCTTGAATTTGATCGGCCCGATCTGCCGGCAGGCCAGCGAGATATCGGATACTTCCTCGGCCAGACCGAGCCAGCCCTTGAAGCCGCCCTTTTCCGGCACCGTGAAGTGGCAGGCGACGCCCTCCACCTCCGGATCGTCGAGTCCGTAGGTCGCGAGCTTGTCGTTCGGCGAGAGCCACTTGAAGACCGTGGAACGCTTGAAGATCAGATCGGGCTCATCAGCCGCAGCCGCAAACGAAATCGGCAACAGCACAAACGCGATCACAGCAACAACGCGGGCAAACATTCGCTCAGCCTCCAGACAGCACCGGGCGTTACATAATGCTGTCCCGCGCGCGCAAAAGGGCGTGCGAGGCCACATCGGTCAAGCCCGTTAAATTCAGCGGCGGATTTGCTCGCGAGGATGCGGAGCCGGGCGCGCGGCCGATGCCGCCGGCCCCTTATAGAGCGGATTGACGACGCACATGTCGGTGCCGAGACGCGTGGCCTGACATTGCGCGAAGCTTACATAGCCGCAGCTGTAAGCGCCTTCGCTGGCGCCACCGGTAACGATGCACCAGGGATAATTCACCTCCGCCGATGCCGTATTGCCGCTGGCGACCCAAAGCCCGAGCCCCAGCATGACCAGCGATATCGTCTTCATGTCGATTCTCCTGCCGGGATTGTACCTGCAAAAACACCACCCAGGCCGATGTTGTTCCTGGCGAAAGGATATCCGTCGCCGGAATACCGCGCTTGTGGCGCAAATCCTTGAGCGGCTTTGAACCTCCCCGGAACTGACAGCGACCCATGGCTATCGCAACCGAATTCAGGGATTGGAAGGCCATGACACCCGTGACGAAAGCCGCATTCGCCGCAGCATTTCTGACCATGATGGCCGTCTCCGCCCAGGCCCAGCAGGGTCCGAGCCGGCAAATCCAGATCCTTCCTGCTCCCGGCCAGCAGGCTCAGCTCCAGCAGCCGCAGGCACCCGACCAATCGGCTCAGGGACCGGCTGAAGTCGCGCCGCAGGCTGAAGCACCGGCACCGGACGCAGCACCTGCTCCCGCCCCGCAGATTGCCCCGAAGGCCCAGCCGCGATTGGGACCAGCGTCGGCTCCGAAATTCGCGGAGCCCAAATTCATCGAACCGCGGTTCGTCGAGAAGCCGGCGCGCAAGGCCTACGGCTATGCGAGCTACGGCGGAGGCTCCTACGGCTACGGTCATCGCTCGCAGAAGTGCCACTAACAGTCAGGGGAATGATGTTGCCGCGCCGGCTTCGGCACCGAGGCCGGCGAAATCTTTGCGGCGCTCAGCGGATCGTCGAGAAGAAACCGCCATCGAATGAACGCTGCCAGCCACCGCCATTAGGATGCTGATAACCATAATCGCCCCAACGGCTCGCGCTGCGCATTTCGTATTGTCTCGAACGCATCTCCGCCCGCGCCTCTCGCTGCTCGCGCGTCAACGGCTTGCGATGGGCTTCGCGCTTGGGCTGTTCCTGTTTGCGGCGCGCAGCGACCTTGTTGTTTGTCTTTGGCGGTGTCGGATTGGCTGCGGCCACGGTCGCTGTCGTGGATGGGGCTGCAGGCGTATTGGCGACGGCAGTCGCCGGCTTTGGCGCCGGCTGACTGGTGCTTTCGTTGCGCGGCGCCGCGCCGATCAGACTCGCTGTCGTTTGCGTGGGCTTTGCACGCGTCGCGATCAGGATGCCGTCTGGAGACTTCTTCCGCGCACGCTTCTTGCGCGGAAGCAACACGCCGTCAGGGGATTCAGTCGCGCGTTTCGCGACGGCCTGACGCGGCAGGACCCGTTCGGCCTGCCTGAGTGATTTGGTATCGATCAGACAACGCCCCTGCATGAACGGCCATGATTGGTCGGCGCAGGCCTTGTCCGGGGATTGGTCGGATGTTGCACGAACGTCACGCGGTGCCGCTGCATTGGCCATGTCTGCGAGCTGATTGGAATTCACATGCAGGATGGTCAGGAAACTGACCAGCACGAAAGCCCCCCCTCCCGACACAAAAATGATCGCCGCGAAACGCCCTTTGCGGCGATGCCACGGCACCAATGCGCCATCAAAGGACACCTTGAAGATGCTGAAAGCCGACATGCTGTTGTCCCGTTCAGCCCCACAGCGACCCGCATCTTAACGCTCGTTCACTCCCAACGTTCCCGTAATGCCTGCGTCGTTACCGGAGGCAATCACGGTCATTTGCATTCGATGGTGTTGAAGACATTGATAGGGACGCGAAAAGGAGACTCGATGTCGATGAACCGGCGTCACTTCGCGGCCCTTCTGGCCGCATGTCCGTTTCTGACCGGCCGCGCTGTCGCGCAGGGCCTGAGCCGTGCAACCGCATACAGCCTTTCGTTCAAGGCGCTGGATGGCAACGATATCCGACTAGCCGACTATCGCGGCCGTCCGGTGCTGGTGGTGAATACGGCCTCGCTCTGCGGGTTCACGCCTCAATATGCCGGTCTCGAGACGCTCTGGACGCGATACCGGAACCGTGGCCTGCTGGTGCTTGGCGTGCCTTCGAATGACTTCGGCGGTCAGGAACCTGGTGCTGCTGCCGACATCCACGCCACGGCGCATCAGCATGGAGCCACCTTCCCGCTTACCGAAAAGGTCGCGGTGAAAGGAGAACGAGCCCACCCCTTTTACCGCTGGGCAGCGCTCCAACGTCCCGCAGACCTGCCGCGATGGAACTTCCACAAATATCTCGTGGGGCGGGACGGAACGCTGGTGGCCGCGTTCCCGTCAGCGGTCGAACCCACCGATACGCGGATCATCGTCGCAATCGAACGCGAACTCCCTGCGTCCTGAGCGATCTTCCAGACCTGCCCGAAAACGGGATTTCCTGTGGAACAAAGCGTGTCTGCGAGATCACAGCTAACCATATTCCGTTAACAATCATGGCGGAAATGGGCTGATTCGTTGACTCGCGCCCAAAGACGCGCTTTCCATTATAAATCAGTGGGTAAGGGGCATCTGTTCCGCCACTTCTTGAGGGGGTCCCATCATGCGCACCTCTTTCGCATGTGTTCTTTCTGTGTCCGCGGTTCTGTTGGCCGGGCCAGCTTTTGCTCAGACAACCGC
>JAEYVN010000023.1 GCA_023431725.1 Pseudomonadota bacterium | reverse complement strand
CTCCGCGTTCGGTCGTCGACATGTCGGTCGACACGATGGCGCGGCTGTTCGAATTGAAGAATATCGCCGGTGTGAAAGATGCGACCGGCAACCTGGCGCGCGTGTCCCTGCAGCGACAGGCGATGGGGCCGGAGTTTATCCAGCTCTCAGGTGAGGACATGACTGCGCTGGCGTTCAATGCGGCCGGCGGGCACGGCTGCATCTCCGTCGTGTCAAATGTTGCCCCGGCCCTGTGTAAGGAGCTGCAGGATTCGACGTTGTCCGGCGATTACAAGCACGGCATGGTCGTTCAGGATCGGCTTGTGCCACTGCATAATGCCATCTTCCTCGAGCCCGGTCTCGCCGGCGCGAAATATGGATTGAGCCTGCTGGCCCGCGGCAATGAAGAGGTGCGCCTTCCGCTGCTACCGGTGACAGCACCCACCAAAACCGCGATCCGCAATGCCATGGTCCACGCCGGTTTGATCAATTAGGAGGATCTCCCCGGCTTTCGCCCGGTAAAAGGCTTTAAGAAAAGCGGGTAGCAATTTAGTTTTGCGCGCCAATATAGGTGGGCCGCCCGACGCCATCCCGGCCATGGCGGTGGATGTGCGAGTGGTTCAGGAATATGGCACAGGCGAAAGAGCGCCCTCTCAAGGTTGTCTCCGACAACCGCAAGGCGCGCTTCAATTACGAGATCGGCGAGACGTTTGAGGCTGGCGTCGCCCTGACCGGAAGCGAGGTCAAGTCGCTGCGCTCCGGCAAGGCAACGATCGCGGAATCCTATGCCGATGCCCGTAATGGCGAAGTCTGGCTGATCAACTGCAACATCCCGGAATATCTGCAGGCCGGGCGTGACAATCACGCCCCAAAGCGGCCCCGAAAACTGCTCCTGCACAAACGGCAAATCAACAAGCTGATTGGGGCCGTCGAGCGGCAGGGCTACACCGTCGTGCCGCTAAAGTTTTACTTTAACGACAAGGGGCGCGCCAAATTGGAGATTGCCCTTGCTCGCGGCAAGAAGCTTCACGACAAGCGCGATACGCTGAAGCAACGCAGCTGGGACCGCGAACGGGGCCGCCTGTTGCGCGCAAAGGGCTGAGTCATCCAATCCCGCTAATGATCTGGTTTAACTCGGCTGCCAATTGGCAATGGCCATGTTGATAGATCACCCGAAGAAACAGCCAGAAGGTCTACAAACACACGGCCGGAGCAGGTCCGACCGTGCACTTTGGCCCGAGGTCACCCTAAAAGCCTTCTTGTAATCACCCCGATGCCTTCTTGAAATTCTCGTCGGCCTTGTTCCAATTGACCGTATTCCACCAGGCCTTGAGGTAGTCGGGCCGCCGGTTCTGGTACTTCAGATAATAGGCGTGCTCCCAGACGTCGACGCCGAGAACGGGTTTCGCGCCGAGTTCGAGCGGCGTGTCCTGGTTCGCCGTGCTGATGATGTCGAGCTTCTTGTCCTTGTTGACGACCAGCCAGGCCCAGCCTGAACCAAAGCGGCCCGCTCCCGCAGCATTCACCTTTTCGATGAGGCCGTTGGTGCCGCCGAAATCCTTGTCGAGCGCCGCTTTGAGGTTGCCGGCAGGCTCCTTCGCCCCGCCGGGGGCCATCAGTTCCCAGAAGAAGCTGTGATTCCAGTGGCCGCCGACATTGTTGCGAACGCCGGTGCGAATGGATTCAGGCACCTTGGTGAGATCTGACAGGATGGTTTCGATCGGTATCGTGCCGAGTTCCGACCAGCGCGACGCCAGTTGATTGGCCGCATTCACATAAGCCGCGTGGTGTCGATCATGGTGGATCATCATGGTCTGCGCATCGATATGCGGCTCCAGCGCATCGAACGCATAACCCAGCGGCGGGAGCTTGAAGGGACCCGCAGGCTGCGCTGGCGTTGTTTGGGCGAAGGCGCTGCGTCCCGCAAGGCGCGAAGTCGCGATCAACCCCACGGCACCGGCCATCAATTTCAGGCTCTGACGTCTGTTCATTCCATAGCTCCCTCATCCAGCTTGGGCTTTGAAGCTTCGGACATGTGCGTCCTGGGCGATCTGCGGAAATAGATATCGCTAATTAAAAACTTCGTCTGGCGTTCCCGAGAACATACACACCAAGAGTCGCAAATTTTCTATGCGGTATCCTGCTTCTCACGCCGAAGTGACGGCAATCCGACAAAGCAAAACCCCCGGTCTTTCGACCGGGGGCTCGCTTAGGCTTTTAACTTAGGTCGGGATCAGACGATCACGGCCAGAAGTTGCGCTGCACGCGGAAGGCTGCAGTCCAGTAGCCCTGGTTTTCGATGGCATAGTTGCCAGCGGCAAGACCGTTTGCTGCAGCAACGTTGGCAGTTCCGCCGAACGCTGTGTCGAGCTGCGAGTAGGCCACTTCAACACCGACGTCGAGGTTGCGCACCGGGTTCCACATGGTGCGCGAAGACACGCGCCACAGGGAGTAGTCCGGGTTGCAGTTCGTCACGGCGGTGAAGCCCGACGCTGTGCAGGTGCCTGCACCAGTTGCGGCCATCATGGCCTTGGCTGCGTCGGTGTAGCTCACGTTCAAGTAAGCACCGACGAACGACGTACGCAGGCTCGGGGTCCAATAGTGCTCGAATGCGAGCGTACCGCCCCAGGCTTCGGTCAACTCGATGCCAGTTCCGGTAGCAAACACGCCATCCGCATCCGCGCCGAACGAAACGCCCTGCCTGTGGATGAAGTTCGAGGCGGAGTTACCGTATGCCACGAAGCCGACAGCGCCCTTCGAGTACGCGATGACACCGGACAGTGTGTCCTTGGCATCCCACGGCATCTTCAGGGTCAGGCCGGCGCCGACACCCCAGCCCCACTTGTCACCGGGATTGTCAC
>JAEYVN010000002.1 GCA_023431725.1 Pseudomonadota bacterium | reverse complement strand
GTATAGGCTTCGTGGTCGACGACGCCATCGTGATGCTGGAAAACATCGTCCGTCATATCGAAGGGGGAATGCGGCCGTTCGAGGCGGCGCTGAAGGGCTCGCGCGAAATCGGCTTCACGATCATCTCGATCACGCTGTCGCTGATCGCGGTGTTCATCCCCGTGCTGCTGATGGGGGGCGTGGTCGGCCGCATCTTCCGCGAATTCGCGGTCACGATCTCGATCGCCATCGTCATTTCGGGCTTCGTGTCGCTAACGCTGACGCCCATGCTCTGCGCCCGCATGCTGAAAGGGCATGATCCGCACGAGCACGAGAAGAAGCCGATGTTCATCCTTCGCTGGTTCGAAGCGATGTTCAATGCCTGGCTGCGCGCCTATGAATGGAGCCTCGACAAGGTCATCAAGTACAAGCCGGTGACGCTGCTGCTGACAATCGCGACGCTGGGCGGCACGGTATGGCTCTATATGGTGGTCCCGAAGGGCTTCTTCCCGACCGAGGATACCGGCTTCATCAGCGTTACGACGGAGGCCGCGACCGACACCTCATTCGAGGCGATGGCCGAGCGGCAGGCGCGGGTGGCCGCCATCGTCCTCAAGGACCCGGCTGTCGCCTATATCAACTCGACGGTCGGCTCGGGCGGTCCCAATCCCACCGCCAATTATGGCCGCATGTTCCTGGTGCTGAAGCCCAAGGATCAGCGCGGGACGATGGGTTCGGTGCTCGGCCGTCTGCGCCGCGAGACATCGCAGGTCGCCGGCATGCAGACCTTCTTCATACCTGTGCAGAATATCAATATCGGTGGTCGCGTTTCGAAGGCTGAATTCCAGTACACGCTGCAGAGCGGCGACACCGAAGCGCTCTACAAGGTCGCGCCGGAACTGCGCGAAAAACTCGCCAAGCTGCCTGAATTGCGCGACGTCAATACCGATCTCTACATCCGCAATCCGCAGATGCTGGTCGATATCGATCGCGAGAAGGCCGCTGTCTACGGCATCACCGTCGACCAGATCCGGCAGGAATTGTTCAACGCCTATGGTTCGCGGCAGGTCGCGACCATCTACGGGCCGGCGAACTATTACCAGGTGATCGTCGAGACGCTGCCGAAGTTCCAGGAAGATCCCGCCTATCTGTCGAAGCTGCGGCTAAAGACGTCAGGCGGGCAGGTGATCCCGCTGGATGCGGTGGCCAAACTCGTGCCGACGGTCGGGCCGCTTCAGGTCAATCACCAGGGCCAGCAGCCCTCGGTGACGATCTCGTTCAACACGGCACCTGGCTATTCGATTGGTCAGGCGACGGCAGCGATTGAGCGCGTGGAACGGGAGTCCAATCTCCCGGCAACGATCTCGACCGGCTTCCAGGGCACGGCGCAGGTGTTCCAGGATGCACAACGCGGGCAGGGCCTGTTGATCCTGGCCGCGATCTTCGCCGCCTATGTCGTGCTCGGCATCCTGTATGAAAGCTTCATTCATCCGATCACGATCATTTCCGGTCTGCCATCGGCCGGCATCGGCGCCATTCTGACGCTGATGCTGTTCGGCATGGATCTGTCGGTGATCGCGATTATCGGTATCGTCATGCTGGTCGGCATCGTGAAGAAGAACGCGATCATGATGATCGACTTCGCAATCGATCGCCGCAGAGTCGGTTTGTCGGCGGAAGCAGCGATCCGTGAAGCGGCATTGCTGCGCTTCCGTCCGATCATGATGACGACCTTCGCGGCGATTTTCGGTGCCTTGCCGATTGCGCTTGGTGCCGGTGCCGGTGCCGAGTTGCGTCAGCCGCTGGGTATCGCCGTCGTCGGCGGCTTGTGCGTCTCGCAATTGCTGACGCTCTACATCACGCCGGTCATCTACATCTATCTCGATCGCTTCGATCGCATGCTGAAGCGTCGTCTCGAACCGCAACTCGAAGAAGTTCCGGAAGCGCAACGGCCGCATGTGGTAGCGGCGGAGTAATTCCGCGGTTCCCTCTGTAAGACTAAAGAACGCTGGCTAACACGGACTTTTATCGATCGCTGCAAGTGATCGATAAGGGTTCCGTGTTATATATGCGGCATCGCATGATTGGCGGATTGTCGATCCGACACACAATCAGTTTTGGGCGGCCGACGAACGGCACGCCATAAGCCGCTTTCTCATCATATCGGCCTGAATTCCCGGGCTCCATCGAGCGTCGCAATTCGCCCTGCGCGATTGCCGGCGTACGGCAACCTTTTGTCTGGAGGTCTCCCGTTGACTGTCATTCAACTCGCATCCGGTGCCACGGAAACCGATATCCTCAATGCGCTTTCGTCACTGAAAACCGGGGGAACAGTTGTTCTGCCAAAAGGCGAAACGATCGCCATCACGTCGGGTCTGAATATCGATGTCGCGCAGCGAGACATCACCATCGATCTGAATGGTGCAACGCTTCAGCAGGCCGCGAATGTCACGGTGATCACGGGCCGTGCCGTGCATACGCCGCTGCAGCAGGTTGCGCTGTCGCAGGATATGGCCGGGCACACGACGGTGACCTACGGGAACCTGCCGGCCAATCTGCAGGTCGGAGGCTGGCTCAAGGTCGTCTCGGACGACACGCTGCCGGGTGATCACCCCGATGGCAATGTTCCGACCCGCATGGGGCAGGCGATGCAGGTTGTTGCCGTGGATGGCAACACGGTGACGCTGGCCGGTACCCTGATTGATCAGGCCAATTATCGCACCAACGTACGCGCGACCGAATATGTCAGCGGCGAGCTTGTCATCAAGAACGGCGAGATTGCCGGCGACCCGAGTCAAGGCAGCTGGAATGCGCCGCTCGTTCAGTTGCGCGGGCTGATCGATGCCAAGGTCGAGCGGATGGATCTGCGTGACGGCGTCGGCAAGGGTGTGAGCGTTGTCGACAGTGTCGATACGACGATCACGGATCTGACCGTCAAGAATCTGCTGGATGGTCCCGGCACCCTCGGCATCGGCGTGCATTCGTTGAGTTCGATCGGCACCAAGGTGACCGGACTTTACGCCGAGAACGTCACCCACGCCGCCGACGCCAATGCCATCGGCAATGCGCCAAACAGCGCCAGCGCCGCCTATTACGGCGGCGATATCGGCATGGCGGTGGAAGAATCCGTCGCCTATGCCGCTCGCAATTTTGCCTGGTCATGGCATTCGGAAGCGGTGAATGCGCGCTTCGAGCATGTCATGGCATTCGACAGCCATGGCTTCCTGATGGCACGTGGCATCGGCAACGAAATGAGCAACAGCGGCGGCTCCAATAATGAGCGTGGCATCGTATTCTATGAGTGGGGCGATGGTGATGGTCGCGAGATCACCATCGATAGCGTCACTCTGAAGGAAACGCTGCTGTATTCGACGATCGCCATCAACGATGCGCGTGACAATCGGGTCATCGATTCCTGGTTCGAAGCCTACAGCTATCATGGGCCGCTGAGCCCGATTTACGGCACCACCAGCGGCACGACATACGTTCGGATCGATCCGACCAATCAGAACGACATCATCACCGGTTCGATCGAGAGCGATCTGCTGCTGGGCGGGAAGGGCCATGATCTCATCTCCGGCGGTGCCGGCAACGATTACATCTGGGGCGGCCTTGGCGACGACACGCTGCTGGGTGGTGCCGGACGTGACCGCTTTGCGTTCCACGACATGAGCGAGGCGGGTGACGTCATCGGCGACTTCGAGACCGGGTTGCAGGGCGACCTCGTCGATCTGTCGGTGCTCAAGGAAAGGCTCGGCTGGACCGAGGATGATCTGATCGCCAGCGGACATTTGCGCTGGCAGCAGGTCGGCAGCGATGTGGCCGTGCAGATCAACACCAGAGGCGTCGGCAACGACTTCACCACATTGGTGACACTGGCCGATGCCGATGCGTCATCGCTCAGCGCGGCGAATTTCATCACCCGTCTGTCCGATGGTCAGGCGTTGCGGCCCATGCCATCCGATGGCGATGTCGAGAATGGCGTGCGACGGGGCACCGATGGTGCTGACGTGCTCTATGCCGACGCGCAGGCGCGTCATCTGATCGGACTCGGTGGCAATGATCTTCTCTATGCCGACGCCGGCAACAGCCGGCTTGAAGGGGGCGACGGCAATGATGTCCTGGTCGGCAATCGCGGCAACGATCTGCTCGATGGCGGGTCTGGCGATGACTGGATGGGCGGCGGCGCCGGTGATGACACCTATATCGTCGACTCCATCGGCGATGTCGTCTCGGAGGGCGCCAATTCCGGCTTCGACACGGTCCGCACGCCGATCCAGCTCACCGGTCCGCTGTTTGCGAATGTCGAGGCACTGACACTGCTCGGCAATCAGCGCCTGACGGCGGTCGGCAATGATCTCGACGATGTCCTGACCGGCAACATCGCCGACAACATGATCCATGGCGGCGACGGCGATGATTTCATCGATGGCGGTGCGGGCAACGACACGCTGTATGGCGATGAAGGCAACGATGTGCTCGAAGGCGGTGCCGGCAACGATCGCCTCTACGGCAGCGCAGGCGACGACGTCCTGCGCGGTGGCGACGGCGACGATCGTCTTTACGGCGGCGATGGCAACGACATTCTGGAGGGCGGCGCAGGCGCCGATGTGTTGAGCGGCAGTTACGGCTATGACACGGTCACTTATGCGCGTTCCGAACAGGGCGTGATCGCCGATCTCGCCAATTCCGCAAAAAATGCCGGTGGCGCCGCAGGCGATCTGTTCAGCTCGATCGAGAATCTGACCGGCAGCGTCTATGGCGATGTGCTGCGCGGCAACCAGGTCAACAACATCCTGGACGGCGGCAAGGGCAATGATCGCCTCTACGGCTTTGATGGCAACGATACGATCAATGGCGGCGACGGCAACGACCTCATCGATGGCGGTGCCCGCAAGGATATCCTGACCGGCGGTGCCGGTGACGATACGTTCTACTTCGCGAACCTGGCGGAGGCGGGCGACACGATCACCGATTTCTCGGCCGGTGATATGATCGCATTGTCGGCTGCAGGTTTCGGAATTTCCGGCCTCCAGGACATCATGTTCGTGACCGGCGAATGGTCGGGTGCAACCGATGCAATGGCCACCATTCTCTACGACATCGATACCGGTCGCATGCTGTGGGATGCCGACGGTAGTGGCAGCGACAAGCCGGTCCTGCTGGCCGTGCTCGAAAATGCACCGACTGTCGCGCTGCACGATTTCCTGATCGTGTAGCGCGCTGCCCAGGTCGTAACCCGCGGCATAGTTCTTGCTCCCTGTCTCCGGAAAACCGGAGACAGGCCCGCGGTATCGTCGAATGCTCGATAGCGGTCGCAGGCAAATCCCGGTTGAACCGGAGATACCTGCAATGCGCCGTCATGCACTGATTGCCCTGCTTATTCTTGCCTCATCAGCCTCGTCGGCTTTGGCCGAGTCCTGGCCGTCGAAGCCGATCAAGGCCGTCGTTCCCTTCGGCGCCGGATCGGCGACCGACATCATTCCACGCATCGTTTTCGAGCAGTTGCAGACCCAGCTCGGGCAGCCGATCGTGGTCGAGAACCGGCCCGGCGCCGGCGGCACCATTGGCGCCGCCCAGGTTGTGAAGTCGGACCCCGATGCGCTGACCTGGCTGGTGCATTCGTCGGCGCATACGGTGGCGCCGGCGCTCTATCCCAATCTGCCATTCAATGCCGAGAACGATCTGGTGCCGATGGCGATGGTCGGCAGCGTCCCGAATGTGCTGATCATCTCTCCGGACAAGGGCATCAAGACGATCCAGGACTTCGTCGCCTATGGCAAAGCCAACCCCGGCAAGCTCAACTTCGCCTCGCTCGGTGTCGGTTCCGCCGTGCATATGAGCGCCGAGCGTTTTCGCGCGTCAGCCGGTTACGACGCGGTGCATATTCCCTTCAAGGGGGGCTCGGAAGCCCTGGCCGAAGTCATGACCGGCCGCGTCGATTATTACTTCTGCCCGATCGCGACGGCATTGCCGCATATCCAGTCCGGCAAGTTGCTGGCGCTCGCCGTCAGTTCGAAGACACGTGCGGCGCAATTGCCGAACGTTCCGACCACGCTCGAGGCTGGCTTTCCGGAATCCGACTACACGCTCTGGGTCGGCATTCTCGGCCCGGTCGGCACGCCCAAGCCGGCGATCGAGAAGCTGAATGCCGAGATGAAAAAGGCGTTCGGCATGCCGGTACTGCGGGAGAAGCTGGAGAAGATCGGCGTGCAGCCCATGCCGATGTCGGCGGAGGACTTCGGTGGCCTGATCAAGACCGAGTTCAAGACCTACGGTGACTTCGTCAAGAAGACCGGAATGAAGGCGAACTGATGTGGGAGTTCGGGGACGCGGCCAGTTGGCCGCGATCCCGGGCTCGGGACCGGCCGATGTCGCGACGCGTGCCGGATCGGCGAGCGTTGCAGGCGCCAGTGCGGGGCGACGGATGGGATTGTTGAATTAGAGCGAAAAACTCGTTCCGCAGCCGCAGGACGACTTGGCGTTCGGATTGATGATCTTGAAAGCCGAACCGATCAGGTCGTCGACGAAGTCAATCTCCGAGCCGGCAAGGAAGCCCACCGAGATCGGATCGATCAGCACCGTGGCATTGTTCTTTTCCAGCACCAGATCGTCGTCGGCGCGATCGTGCTCGACATCGAACTTGTATTGGAAGCCCGAGCAGCCGCCGCCTTCGACGCTGACGCGCAGCATGGAACCCGCAGGCTCGCTTTGCAGGATCGCGGCGATTTTTTTCGCCGCCCGGTCTGAAACGGTGACGTTGCCAGTGCTCATGGCTATTAGTTAGGTGCGCCGTCCGGTTCCGTCAATTCACGCCGGCCCCACAAAATTACGGGCCGGCAATGCGTCCGGGCGCGGGCCACCCGAAGAGCACCGGCATTCACCATGGCTATCCAGTCCATTCCTCGCGCGCCCTATGCATCCGATCCGGCAGTCAGTCGGGGACGGCTGCTGCCCGAAACGGCCAGCCCCAGCCGCAACGATTTCCGGCGCGATTGCGACCGCATCATCCATTCGACCGCTTTCCGGCGCCTGAAGCACAAGACGCAGGTCTTTGTCTTCCACGAGGGCGATCACTACCGGACCCGCCTCACGCACACTCTGGAAGTGCAGCAGATCGCCCGTTCGCTGGCCCGGGTGCTGGGGCTCGACGAGGATCTGGCCGAAGGTCTGGCGCTGGCCCACGACCTTGGCCATCCGCCATTCGGGCACATGGGCGAGAGAGCGCTCGATGCAGCAATGCAGCCCTGCGGTGGCTTCGACCATAATGCGCAGGCGCTGCGAATCGTCACGTCGCTGGAGCACCGCTATGCCGAGTTCGACGGCCTCAATCTGACGTGGGAGACGCTGGAAGGGCTGGTGAAGCACAACGGTCCGCTCGCCGACCGCGACGGCCATGCGATCGATCGTTACCGCGATACAGGCGTGCCGCGTGTGATCCGCGATTATCAGCAATTGCAGGATCTGCAGCTCTGGAGTTTTGCCAGCGCCGAGGCGCAGGTCGCCGCCATTGCCGACGACATCGCCTATGACGCGCACGATATCGACGACGGCTTGCGCGCCGGCCTGTTCGGCATTGCCGATCTTGAAGACGTTCCGTTCGTCGGTGGCATCGTGCGCGAGATCGGCCGGCGGTATCCGACACTTGAGGCGGCCCGTGTCGGCCATGAACTAATGCGCCGTCTGATCACCTGGATGATCGAGGATGTCGCTGCCGAATCACAGCGCCGCATTCAGCTGCTGGCACCGGCGAATGTCGATGAGGTGCGGCTCGCGTCGGGCCCCGTTATTGCCTTCTCGCCGGCCATGGCGGAGGCGGAAAAGGGCATCAAGGGCTTCCTCTATCCGCATATGTATCGCCATGAGCGGGTCATGCGGGTGATGGACGATGCCGCCCGCGTGGTCCGTGAGTTGTTCGCTCACTATACGGCGCACCCTGAACATATGCCGGACGAATGGCATGAGGATCTGCCGCGCGGCGATGACGAGGCGTTGACGCTCAGGGTCGGCGATTTCATCGCCGGCATGACGGACCGCT
>JAEYVN010000539.1 GCA_023431725.1 Pseudomonadota bacterium | reverse complement strand
ATTCTCAAGGCCAGCCGCAAGAAGCGTATCGCCGCAGGTTCCGGCACCAAGGTCGAAGAGATCAACAAGCTTCTGAAGATGCATCGCGGCATGGCCGACATGATGAAAGCCATGGGCGGCGCCAAGCGCGGCCCGATGGCCGGTCTTGCCAATGCGCTCGGCCTCGGCGGCGGCATGCCGTCGGCGGAAGAGATGCAGAAGATGGCGGAGAAGATGCAGGGCCAGGGCGGCGGCTTGCCCCCCGGCATGCCCAATCTGCCGAAGAATATCCCCGGATTGCCCGGCAACATGCCCGGCCTCGGCGGACCAAAATTACCCGGACTGGGCGGCTTTCCCGGTTTCGGAAAGAAGAAATAAGCAACCGAACACAGACACAGACGAACTGAGAAAGGACTCCACTAATGCCCGTCGTTATCCGCATGGCCCGTGCCGGCACCAAGAAGCGCCCGGTCTATCACATCGTTGTTGCCGACTCGCGTTCGCCGCGCGACGGCCGCTTCATCGAGCGTCTCGGCTATTACAATCCGCTGATGGCGAAGGACAACAAGGACCGTCTGCGTTTCGACATCGAGAAGGCCAAGTCCTGGCTTACCAAGGGTGCGCAGCCGTCGGACCGCATCAAGCGCTTCCTTGATGACGCTGGCGTGCTGAAGCGCGAAGCGCGCAACAATCCGGAAAAGGCGATCCCCCGCAAGGAACGCAAGGCGGCCGAAGCCGCGAAGGCAGCGGGCTAACCGCCCATGGCTGCGCGTCCGGGACGCGGGCGCGAACTCAGAGTCTGCGTGGCGCAGATCGGCGCCGCGCATGGACTGAAAGGTGACGTGCGCCTGCGATCTTTCACCGAAGATCCGCAGGCGTTTGCGCAATATGGTCCGCTGGAAACGGAAGACCGCGCGCGGCACCTCGAGATCGAATCGATGCGGCCGGCGGGTGATGCCTTCGTCATCCGCTTTCGCGGCATCACCGACCGCAATGCCGCCGAGGCGCTGCGCGACGTGAAACTCTACGTCGATCGCGATCGTCTGCCCCCCGCCGAAGAAGATGAGTTCTATCACGCCGATCTTGTCGGCCTTGTCGCCGTCACGACGACCGGCGATCTGTTCGGCGACGTGATCGGGATTCAGAATTACGGTGCCGGAGACATCATCGAGCTGAAGATCGTCGGTAGCGGCGAGACTGTCATGCTGCCCTTCGACCAGAAGACGTTTCCGGCGGTCGACATTCCGGGCGGCCGCATCGTTGTCGATCCGCCGGCAGAGGTCATCGCCAAGGACGACGATAGCGATGCGTCGTCATAACGATTCCCGCGGGCCGTCGTCCCGGCCAAGCACGGCAGAGCAGTGCGCGAGCCGGGACCCATACCCACAAAGTTCAATTATAAAGTTCGGTGAGTATGGATCCCCGCCTTCGCGGGGACGACCGAGTGCAAGATCATGACCTGGCGCGCGACCATTCTCACCATCTTCCCGGACATGTTCCCGGGTCCGCTCGGCATGAGCCTCGCCGGCAAGGCGCTGGCAACCGGCACCTGGTCGCTTGAGACGGTCGATATCCGTGACTTCGGCACCGGCGTACACCGTTCGGTTGATGACACCCCGGCCGGGGGCGGCCCCGGCATGGTGATGAAGGCCGACGTGATCGCCCGCGCCATCGATTCGGTTGCTTCCGATGACCGGCCACGCTTGCTGATGAGCCCGCGCGGTCGGCCTTTGACCCAGCGACGCGTGATCGAGCTGTCACAGGGACCGGGGGCGGTCCTGCTCTGCGGGCGGTTCGAGGGGGTTGATGAGCGAGTGATCGAGGCCCGGGACCTCGAGGAGGTGTCGATCGGCGATTACGTCCTGTCGGGCGGGGAAATCGCCGGTCTAGTGCTGCTGGACGCCTGCATCCGCTTGTTGCCGGGGGTGATGGGCAAGGCCGCGTCCGGCGAGGAGGAAAGCTTTGCCCAGGGCCTGCTGGAGTATCCGCATTTTACGCGGCCGCAGGTCTTCGAGGGCCGGCCGATCCCGGACATTGTGGTTTCCGGCGACCACGCCAAGGTGGCTGCCTGGCGTCGGTCAGAGGCCGAGCGGCTGACCCGGGAACGCCGCCCGGACCTGTGGGAAGCGCGGAAAGTCGAAAAACACGTCAAGAAAGAGCCTAACTGACGGGTGACAAACCCACAGCTTTCGACTAGAACCGCGCCCGAAACCGGACAAATAGTCCCCATAGCCGCGCCGCGCATGTCGGCAATGCACCTGTGCACGCCGAGACCCGACGCCGCCGATACGGAGATTTCGCCATGAATATTATTCAGCAGATTGAACAGGAACAGGTCGCGAAGCTCTCCGCCAACAAGACCATTCCCGATTTCGAGCCGGGCGACACCCTGCTCGTCAACGTGAAGGTGAAGGAAGGCGAGCGCAGCCGCGTGCAGGCCTATGAAGGCGTTTGCATTGCGCGTTCGGGCGGCGGCCTCAATGAAAACTTCACCGTCCGCAAGATTTCCTACGGCGAAGGCGTCGAGCGCGTGTTCCCGCTCTATGGCCCGGTGATCGATTCGATCAAGGTCGTGCGTCGCGGCAAGGTCCGTCGTGCGAAGCTGTATTATCTGCGCGCCCTGCGCGGCAAGTCTGCCCGTATCGCCGAGGCACAGGGCCGTCATGGCGGCAACGCCGAATCGCCGAAGCAAGCCGCCGAGTAATCGGGGCGTCAGCGTCCAGGTTTCAAAAAGGCCGCCGCGTGCGGCCTTTTTCATGCGCCCATCGCGCTGAGGGCGCCTCACCGCATTTATTGCGGCTTTAGTCTTGAATTGTTATATCCTGCGTATGAACCCCTTCCGGCCAACCATGCACATTGCTTTCGTGCTGCGCGATCACGACCGCCTGCCGGGACGTTTCTTTGGCCGGATGACGGCTTCGATTCAGGCTGGCCTTTGACGGCCAAATGACGCGCCGATACTTCGGCGCGCGGTCTACGCCTCAATCCAAACCGTTTCTTTCAAATCGAGACACACCATGAAGCCTCGCACCCTGTACGACAAAATCTGGGATGACCACGTCGTTGACGAGCAACCCGACGGCACCTGTCTGCTCTATATCGACCGGCACCTGGTGCATGAGGTGACGTCGCCGCAGGCCTTTGAAGGTCTGCGCAACTCGGGCCGCAAAGTCCGCGCACCGGAGAAGACGCTCACCGTCGTCGATCACAACGTGCCAACCACCGATCGTTCGCTGCCCAATCCCGATCCGGAAAGCGCCGAGCAGATCAAGGTGCTTGCCGAGAATGCGCGCGACTTCGGCCTCGAATATTACGACGAGTACGACAAGCGTCAGGGCATTGTGCATATCATCGGCCCTGAGCAGGGATTCACGCTGCCCGGCACGACGATCGTGTGTGGCGACAGCCATACCGCAACGCATGGCGCGTTCGGCGCGCTGGCCTATGGCATCGGCACGTCGGAAGTCGAACATGTGCTGGCGACGCAGACGCTGATCCAGAAAAAATCGAAGAACATGCGCGCCGTCGTTGATGGCCAGTTGCCGCCCGGCGTCACCGCGAAGGACATTATTCTCGCGATCATCGGCGAGATCGGTACGGCCGGCGGCACCGGCTATGCGCTCGAATATGCCGGCGAAGCCATCCGTTCGATCTCGATGGAAGGCCGCATGACGATCTGCAACATGTCGATCGAAGGTGGCGCGCGTGCCGGAATGGTCGCGCCGGATGAGAAGACCTACGAATATCTGAAGGGCCGGCCGAAGTCGCCGAAGGGCCTGGATTGGGACAATGCGATCCGCTACTGGGATTCGCTGCGCACCGATGACGGCGCATTCTTCGACACCGAGATCCGTCTCGATGCCGCGAAGCTGCCGCCGCTCGTCACTTGGGGTACGAGCCCCGAAGACGTGATCTCGATCAGCGGCAAGGTGCCGAACCCGGACGACATCGCCGACGAGGCCAAGCGTCTCTCGAAGAAGCGCGCGCTGGAATACATCGGCCTGCAGCCGGGCACGAAGATCACCGACATCAAGCTCGATCGCGTGTTCATCGGCTCCTGCACCAATGGTCGCATCGAGGATCTGCGCGAAGCGGCTCGCATCGTGAATGGTCACACGGTTAACGGCAACGTCAATGCGATGATCGTGCCGGGCTCCGGCCTCGTGAAGGAACAGGCCGAGGCCGAAGGTCTCGACAAGATCTTCATCAAGGCCGGTTTCGAATGGCGTGAGCCGGGCTGCTCGATGTGCCTTGCGATGAACCCCGACAAGCTGAAGCCGGAAGAGCGCTGCGCTTCGACCTCGAACAGCAACTTCGAAGGCCGGCAGGGCTTCAAGGGTCGTACGCATCTGGTCTCGCCGGCGATGGCGGCGGCTGCTGCGATCGCCGGACACTTCGTCGACGTGCGCGAGTGGAAGTAACGGCACCCATCGCGACAATCCCGATACAAAAAGGCCCGCTGATGCGGGCCTTTTTCTTTCATATGGCGATCGCGTCAGAACCAGATGCCGAAGCGGGGGCCTCCCCAGAAGCCAATGCTGAAGCCCGGCGCGAAGGCATAGGAAGACCGCCAGTAGGGATAAGGCCGGTAATAGGAATAACGCCACGGCCGATAGCCCCAGCGCCGATAGCCCCAAGGCCGATAGTAGCCATAGCGCCACGGGCGGTAATAGCGCGGACCCCAGGCGTAACGCGGGCGCCAATAGCGATATCGGGGACCCCAAGCATAGGGCCTCCCCCAATGGCGGCCGCGCCAACCCCAGTGACGGTGACGCCAACCATGCCGGTAGCCCCAGTGACGGTGACCGCGCCAATGACGCCGCTGGGCAGAGAAATCGATCTGCTCGACGTTGCCGGCGCCATCTGCACGCGGCTTGGCTGTAGCCGGTGCGGGCAATACGAGGAGCAGTGCGACGCCGGTGACGGCTATCGCGGTGAAGAGCCTGGTCATACGCTAACTCCAGCTCAAACGTCGCCTCCAGCCGCAAAACGCTTTAGCGGGATATCGGTTGCGTCAGCGCATCATCACAATGTGCTGCAAAAACAAAAAAGCCCGCTGATGCGGGCCTTCTCGTTGCCGAGTCCGTGTCGGTCAGAACCACACGCCGAAGCCGGGACCCGCTCCAAAGCCGAAACGTACACCCGGACCGTAATATGGGCGCCCATAGTAACCATATGGTCTGTAATAGCCGTAGCGCGGACCCCAATAACGCCGGCCGCCGTAGTACCGACGAGGAGCGTAATGACGGCGATAACCATGATGTCGATGACGGTAGTGACGGCGCTGAGAGCTGAATTCGGTTGTCTCAACTCCGGATCTGGTTTGTAGACCGTTCGTTGACTTCTCCGCTTTTGCGTTGGCCGGCATGGCCATCAGCGCCACAACGCCGGCTGCTGCCAAGACGGTTGCAATCATTCTCATCCAGCATTCTCCTGCTTCACGAGTCGCCCTGGCTCGATAACGCGCGCAACCGCTTGCAGTTCATGCTGGACAGGAAAACAAAAAGGCCCGCCGTGCAGCGGGCCTTCGAATTGTTCGTATCCGCTTCTATCAATAGTAACGATAGTTGCGGTAGGGTCGATAAGCCCTATAGGGCCGATAATAGTTACGCGGGCGCGGGTATGCCCGGTAGGGGCGATAGTAACGATACGGCCGAGAGTAGCGATAGTAATAGCGACGCGCGCTGATTTCATCGTGCTGAACTGCGGGGGCAGTGGTTTGCACGCGCTCAGTCGCCGGTGCGGCGCTGACAGGAGCCGGCGCGAACGCGACAAGCGCGCCCAGCACGGCGAAGCAGGCAAGATACTTGATCATCCGTTTCTCCAGAGGTGAATCGCCTCCTCCACCTTAAAACGCCCGGAGGCCTGCGATTCCATTAATGCTGGCACAATGCGGCAATGAAACGGCGAGTAATCTTAACCGCGCACCCACCGACAGCGCATTTGCGGAGTCATGACCGTGCCGCTCGGACGATACTCAATAGCGTACCAATCAACGCATTGCCGCACATGACCCGGACCGGGCCACGCATAGTTGCCAGGAAGCGGATAGTCCCAAGCCGGCGGTTGGGCGTAAGGCTGAATGCGGATACGCGGGCGCTGACGCGCTTGAGACGAGAATACCGTCGGCGCCGCACTTACTGTCAGTGCATTCATGTTGACTTCATTCATATGAAATGAATCAGTCGCATGAGCGGCGTTGCACAGCATCAGAACGGCAGCGGCGGCGATGAACGGTTTCATACGGCGAACGCTCTCTTATCTGATTTGGGACGTCAACCGTGTTTGAGCAAAGACACAGTCCTGGCCTAGAGTAACCGCGTGAAACCTTCTGACCAGCAACAGCGTGCGGCGCTTGAGGACCTTGAGCGCCTGAAAGACCAGGGCGGCCTGCTGACCAACTGGCTGCGACATACGACCGCGGCCAAAAATGACATCGATGACCCGATCGAATGGTGGGGCAGGCTGATCGGACGCGGGCTTGCCGTAGTCGCTTTCCTCGGTCTTTGCGTCTATTTCTATTTTACCTATGGCCACTGACCCTTCTGACCCGTCCGACAATCCACTCACCGACCCGCTGTCCTGGCGAGATGTGAGGGCATTGTCGCTCGACGACATGGAGACGATTGCCGCCGATGCCTTTCGCCGGCTTCCGGAAACCTTTCGGTTGCTGTGCCAGGACGTGATCATCCGGGTCGAAGATTTTCCGACCGACGACGTCATCGCCGAGATGAAACTGCAGAGCGAGTTCGATATCCTCGGGTTGTTCCAGGGGGTCGGTCTGCCGTTCCGCGCCGAGTCCGCGCCGATGCAGATGCCAAACATGATCTGGCTTTATCGCAGACCCATTCTCGATTACTGGGCCGATCATGACGAAACGCTGGGCGCCATTATCACCCACGTTCTGATTCACGAGATCGGCCATCACTTCGGTCTGTCCGATGATGATATGGAAGCGATCGAAGCGAGCGTCCAATAAATCTCAAAGCGCAATTTCGGGGGAAACACCATGCGCCACAAGCCGTGCCTGACCGCCGCCGACGTCCAGAAGATGGCGGCCGCCTGCCGGGCGGAAGCCGAGAAGAACAAATGGGCCGTCACCATCGCCATCACCGACGATGCCGGGTTCCTGCATTATCTCGAGCGGATGGAGGGCGCCGGCCCGACCAGCGCCGAAGTCGCGATCGCCAAGGCCAAGACCTCGGCCATCACCCGCCGTCCCTCGAAATTCTGGGAAGACCGCATCAAGGACCGGCCGGCCTTCATCAATTTCCCGGGCGTCCTGCAGATCCAGGGCGGCCTGCCGATCATGTATGAGGGCGAATGCGTGGGCGCCATCGGCGTGTCCGGCGTGCAGTCCCACGAGGACGAGCAGATCGCCAAGGCCGGGATCGACGCGCTGGGCTGACCCCAGACCTCCAAGGCGGAGACTTGACCCCGCGCCTTTCCGGCTTAAACAAAGGCCGCAAAGGCGTGGGTGCGCGCTGGGTTCCCACAGGCCAAGGAGCCGGATCGATGGAAAAATTTACAGTTCTGGAAGGCGTCGCGGCGCCCCTGAAGGTGGTCAATGTCGACACCGACATGATCATCCCGAAACAATATCTGAAGACCATCAAGCGGACCGGTCTCGGCAAGGGCCTTTTCTCCGAAAAGCGCTTCAACGATGACGGCAGCGAGAACCCGGATTTCGTGCTCAACAAGCCGGCGTACCGTAATGCCAAGATTCTCGTGGCCGGCGACAATTTCGGCTGCGGCTCCTCGCGCGAGCATGCGCCGTGGGCTCTGCTCGATTTCGGCATCCGCTGCGTGATCTCGACCTCGTTCGACGACATCTTCTACAACAACAGCTTCAAGAACGGCATTCTGCCGATCCGGGTCTCGCACGAGGATCTTGAGAAGCTGTTCGACGATGCCGAGCGTGGCGCCAACGCGACCATGACGATCGATCTCGAGAATCAGGAAATCCGCGGACCGGACGGCGGCGCGATCAAGTTCGACATCGACCCGCATCGCAAGCATTGCCTGCTCAACGGTCTCGATGACATCGGCCTGACGATGGCCAATAAGGACAAGATCGCCGCGTTCGAGAGCAAGGTCGGCGCCGAGCGCCCCTGGATGTAATCCCTTTCGGAAACAGATTGATGCAATGGCCGGGCTCATGCCCGGCCATTTTGTTTTTAGCGGGTGCGCGCCAGCGCGAGCCATAATCCGCCGCCGATGAGGAAGACGCCGCTGAGTTTCGAGATCATCCGCACACGCGTTCGCGTGAGCACCGACCGCGCCCGACCGGTCAGGACTGCGTAAGCGCCGTCCGTGATTGCTGCCGTCAGCATCGCCGTCGCGCCGAGCAGAATGACCTGCGCGATGTAATCGCCGGCCGGATTGACGAATTGCGGAATGAAGGCGCCGAAGAAGATCAGCACCTTCGGATTGCTCAGCATCACCAGAAAGCCCTGCAGGAAAAATCCACCGCGCGGCGCCGGCGTCTTGCCCGGATCTTCGAGCCTGCCCGACGCACGAAACATCTTGATGCCGATCCAGACAAGGTAGGCAGCGCCGATAAAGCGCACCCAGTCGAACCACACCCCCATCGTCTCGATGACGGAAGCCAGCCCGATCACCAGCACCCCGACGAAGACCGCAAGGCCAAGCTGCGTCCCGGCGACATTGAGGAGACCGGCGCGCGTACCATGCGTCAGCGAATTGGCAACGATCAACGTGACCGTCGGCCCCGGCACCAACGTAAAGACGACACAGGCGAGCAGATACGCGGCGAATAGTTCGAGGGACATGATTGGCTCTTCTTATTGTCGCGCGGTAATTGCGTCGGCGACAGCCACCGTCCGGCGCGCGATATCCGCATGCATGCGTTCGACCATACGGCCATCGAGCATGATGGCGCCCTTGTCGGCATTCTCCGGCAATTCAAAAGCGGCAATGAATTTGCGGGCCTGCGCAATCTCCGCTTCGCTCGGCGAAAAGGTCTCGTTGCATGGCGCGATCTGGTTCGGATGGATCAGCGTCTTGCCGTCCATGCCGAGATCGCGTCCCTGCTCGCATTCTTCGATGAATCCCTGGGCGTTGCCGATGTCGTTGTACACGCCGTCGAGCACGGCAATACCGTATGCCCGTGCGGCCAAAACGCAGCTCGTGATCCAGGGCAGCATCGGCGCGCGTCCCGGCACAAGACGCGCCGACGTTTCCTTGGCCAGATCGTTGGTGCCAAGCACGAAGCCGGACAAGCGCGTTTCCGAGTCCTTCGCTGCCGCTGCGATAGCGCCGATGTTGATGATCGAAATCGGCGTTTCGATCATCGCCCAGATGCGCGTCTTGTGATCGGTGCCCATATCGAGCAGCCGGCGGCCGACCATTTCAAGCTGATCGGCATTGTTGATCTTCGGGATCAGGATCGCATCCGGCGCCGCGTGAGCCGCAGCATACATGTCATCGGCATGCCAGGGCGTGTCGATACCGTTGACGCGGATGAAAACCTCGCGGGCGCCGAAGCCACCGGCTTTCACCGCCGCGGCAACCTGCTCGCGGGCCTGCACCTTGGCATCGGGCGCGACGGCGTCTTCCAGATCGATGATGATACCATCGGCCGGCAGAGTACGCGCCTTCTCGATCGCGCGGGCATTGGAGCCGGGCATATACAGAACGGAACGGCGCGGTCGGATGGTCATCAAAAGCCCCCTGTCAGCGCCCGCAACAGCGGGCCTTCCAGTATAGGCAGGAATTGACGAGACGCCGCAAGACGGCAAGCTCCACTGTCACAAGGTGCCGTAGGTGAACGATCTCATGAATACCGACATCTGGCTTGTGGGCATAGATGGCTGCCGCACCGGCTGGGTGGCGGCTTTCGTGCGGCCGAGTGGCGACGAGATGCGCGTTCGAGTCCTGCCGCGCTTCGCCGACGTTGCAGAGGCACCGGAAAAGCCGGCCGTCATCGCCGTCGACATGCCCATCGGCCTGCCGGAACGCACTGGGCTGGGTGGCCGGGCTGCCGAGAATGGTATCCGGCCGCTTCTGGGTGCCAGACAGTCCTCGGTGTTTTCCGTGCCGTCGCGGGCGGCACTCGAAGCTCTCGATTATCGAGAGGCTTGCGGCATCG
>JAEYVN010000472.1 GCA_023431725.1 Pseudomonadota bacterium | reverse complement strand
GCGGCCATGTCCGCACCGGTGAAAACGGCAATCACACCCGGCGATGCCAAGGCTGCGGTGACATCAATGCGGCGCAGACGCGCATGCGCATGCATCGACCGCACGAACACCGCATATGATGTGTTCGGGATGTGCAGATCGCTGACGAAGCGGCCTTCGCCGGTCAGAAACCGCGGATCCTCGACGCGCCGAACCGGCGCGCCGATGCCCTCGCCCGCCGCGATGGACGCATCGACATCCGCGTCATCGGAAAGGCGCTCGCCCATGGCGCGCTATTGCATCTCTTCGCGCAGAACGTCGAGCTTCTCGAATACGACCTTGTCCGACACGATGAAGATATCGGCATCGCCTTCGAGCGCCTGATGGCTGGCCCACGACCAGGACGGAATGGTGAAGACGTCGTTCTTCGTCCATTCGAATGTCTTGTCGCCAATCGTGGAGCGGCCGGAGCCGGAGACGACGAGGCAGATCATGCTGTAGGCGCCGCGCTTCGGCCGCGTCGTCACATTCTTTGACAGCCGCATCGCGTAGCAATCCAGCGTCGACATCACCGCGCCGCCGGTTTCCGGATTGACGTAGCGAAGGAGCCGCGCACCATCCTTGCCGACGGGAATTTCCGACAAAGCCTGCCGCGTCACCTCGCCGGAGTAATGATACTTCGGCGAACTCGGCTCACGCGTCGGCGCATCGGCGATGGACAGGCCGGACGCGCGCCAGCGACGCTCATCGCCCTCGTCGACTTTCCAGAATTCCTCGTCCTTCGGATTACCGGGCTCGAAGAAATGCGCATTCAGTCCGCGCAGCAGCGGCATGTTCGCTGCATCGAACCAGATGATGCGGTTCTGGCTCGGATTGATATGGCCGTGCCAGGCCATCGGCGGCGTCAGGATCAGGTCGCCACTCTGCATTTCGCAGCGGCGCCCGTTGACGATGGTCGCAGCGCCGTCGGCCTGCGTGGCGAAACGGATGGCGGCGCCCGTATGACGATGCGGACGCGCCTGATCGCCCGGCTCAAGCACCGTGAAGGCGCCGAGCATGGTGCCGGTCGTTGCCGTTTCCTGCCCGAAATTCGGATGCGACATGATCAGCGCGCGGCGCTCGATGTCGCCGATCGCAACTTCCTTGACGGAGCGATGCAGAAAGCCCTCGGTATCCTTCCACGGCCAGTGATAGGGCGTGTCCGCCGGCATCGGCTGGAAGGGCGTGATGCGCTTGTAGCGATCCCAGAGCGGATGCAGGGCCTTGGCTTCGACTTCTGCGATGAACGGCGTTCCGCCGCCGACTTCGGCTGCAGGTTCATGCGCCATGAAAAATCTCCTCGATCCGTCATTCCGGGGAGTGGGCTAAATGCCCGCAAGCCCGGAATCCAGAAACTTCATTCGTATGTCTGTTTGGATTCCGGGCTCGCTTGCTTTGCAAGCGCCCCGGAATGACCAGTTTGATTGGACGATCAGCCCTTCGGCATCTTCTCGTCGATATTGGTGCTATCGATGATGACGTGCTTGATGAAGACCTGCGGCTTCACCTTCTCGCCCTTCAGATATTCGGCGAGCACATCGACGCCCATGCGGCCCCACAGCACCGGATTGAGTTCGATGGTCATGCCGAGATTGCCGTCCTTCAGCGAACGCAACGCCGGCGGCACGCCGTTCATGCCGGTGACGATGGTCTGCCCCTTGCGATTGGCGGCGAGCACGGCCTGCGTGGCGCCGAGCGCAACGTCGTCATTGGCGGTGTAGATCGCGGCGAGATCCGGATTGGCGACCAGCGCGTCCTCGGTGTTCTTCAGGCCGCGTTCGCGGGTGAGCGGACCATCGGTCTTGAACACGATCTTGATGTCCGGATACTTGGCCATCACCTCGTTGTAGCCTTCGGCGAGATTGCGGAAGGTCGGCGCACCCGACGGTCCGAGCAGCAGTGCGACCTTGCCCTTGCCGCCGATCTTCTTGGCGGTCCATTCGGCGATGTCGCGGCCGATCTGCTTTTCGTCCATCGCCACATGCAGCGTCTGGTTCGGCGAGGTCGAGCCGCGCGCCACCGACACGATCGGCACCTTGCCGGCGGCCGCAGCGTCATAGGCGGCGTTGACGCCGGTCGAGTCGATCGGCGAGATCAGGATGCCCTTCACGCCGCGCGCGACGAGATCCTGCACGCCGTTGATCTGCTTCAGCTTGTCCTCGTTCGACGACACCGACACGACGTCCCAGCCGAGTTCCGCCGCACGCGCCCGCACGCCGCGCAGCATCGCGATGTAGAACGGGTTGTCATCCTGCGGGAATGCCACACCGATGGTCGTCTTGCCCTGCGCCTGCGCCGGAGTCACCGGGGCCGACAGCAGACCGACCGTGGCAACCGCCGCAGCCGCAAGAACTAAGCCTAGCTTCTTCATTGTCCCTCTCCCTTAACGCCTTTGTTCAAACCAACGTCTGTTCAGCCTAACGTTTCGACCGCAGACTATCCGCTGCAGCCGCCGCAATGATGACCGCGCCGATGGCGACGCGCTGCCAATAGGAATCGACATTCAGCAGGTTCAGGCTGTTGCCGAGAATGATCATGATGAACACACCGATCACGCTCTTGTAGAGCGTGCCCTCGCCGCCGTGCAGCGCGGCGCCGCCGAGCACGACCGCCGCGATCGCCGTCAGTTCGTAGAATTCGCCGGCGGTCGGCTGGCCCGATTGCAGACGCGCCGCCAGCATGACGCCGGCAACGCCGGCCAGCGCGCCGCAGATCACATAGGTCGACGCGGTGATCCGCGCGGTCGGCACGCCGGACAGATAGGCGGCTTCGCGGCCACCGCCGGTCGCATAGATCTGCCGGCCGAACGGCGTCGCATGCATCACCCAGGACAATACGACGAGCAGGATGATCGGCACCCACACGAGCGCGTGAAGCCCGAGAATGCGCGTCGATCCGAAAGCGACGAAGCTCGACGGCAGGCCTTCCGGCCCCTCGACCGGCGCGCCGCCGGTGATGAGAAACACGACGCCGCGGAACAGCACCATGGTGCCGAGCGTGGTGATGAAGGGATTGACCTTCAGATACGCAATGATGATGCCGTTGACGAGACCGACGCCGGCGCCGACGAGAACGCCGGCCAGCACGCCGGCGGTGATGCCGAACTCCAGCATCACCATCGCCGCGACGCAGGCCGACAAGGCCGCCGTTGATCCGACCGACAGATCGAAACCGCCGCCGATGATGACGAAGGTCATGCCCATGGCGATGACCGCCATGATCGAGGACTGAACCAGAATGTTGTTCAGGTTGATCGGCGACAGGAAGCGGTCGGTCAGCAATGTCGTGACCACGCACAGCAGGACCAGCGTCACGAGCGGAATCTGTCCCATCAAACGCGACGAGGTTGTACCGGACAGCTTCATGATCAATGCGTTCCCCCGATGGACGCGCGCAGACTGCCTTCGTCCATTCCATCTTTACGTTCAATGCGGCTGACGATGCGGCGATTGCGCACCGCCAGCACCGTGTCGCAGATGCGCGCCAGTTCGGCCAGATCGCTCGAACTGACCAGCACGCCGCCGCCATCCTTGGCGAATTTGCGGATCAACGAATGCACATGCATCTTGGCGGCGATATCGATGCCATGCGTCGGCTCATCGAGCAGCAGCACCGAGACGCGGCGCGCGAGCCACTTGGCGATGATGACCTTCTGCTGATTGCCGCCCGACAGCGACCCGACACGCAGGTCGGGACGGCGTGGACGGATATCGAGCAGCTCCATCAATTCGCGCACCAGCGCGTCGCCCTTGCGGCGATTGATCCAGAACGGGCTGTTGTCGCGCGTTGCGCTCGGCAACAGGATGTTGTCACGCACCGACTGGTTCATGACCAGTCCCAGCGCGCGTTCGCCCGGCACGAAGCCGATATCGGCGGCGATCGCATCGGCCGGACGCGTGAAGCGCGCCTCACGGCCACTTTCGAGACGGACACCGGTGCGCTCGCGACCGACACCGAACAATCGCCGGATGATCTGATCCGTGCCACTGCCGAGCAGACCGGCCAGCCCGATCACCTCTTTGGCGCGGACCGTCATGCGATCATTGCGATCGTCCGTTTCCGTGATCAGCGCCTGACCCGGCTGCGGCGACTCGATGAAATCCTCTTGCGCCATCCGACCCGTCATGCCCTCGATCAGGTCGTATGTATTGAATTGGCCGCGCGGCTTGACGGCGACCAGCTTGCCGTCACGCAGAATGGTGCAGCGGTCGGCGAGCGTCACGATCTCATCCAGCCGATGCGAAATGTAGATGATCGCCGTTCCCTGCTGCTTCATCCGCTCCAGGACTTCGAACAGGCGCGCGATCTCGCGGTCTTCCAGCGCTGCCGTCGGCTCATCGAGGATGAAGACCCGGCATTTCAGCCGCAGCGCCTTGGCAATGGCCACCAGTTGCCGTTCGGCAAAGCTGAGCGACTGAACCGGACGATCGAGATCGGCCTTGAAATTGAGCTGATCGAGATAGGTCTGCGCATCTTCACGCATCCGCTTGCGATCGATCGCCGGCAGAAGTCCGAACAGACGCCGCATCGGCAGACTGCCAAGCGCGATATTCTCCGCGATCGACAAGGCGGGCACCATCCGCAGTTCCTGCGGAATGGTCACCACGCCGGACAAAATGGCGTCGCGCGGATTGGCAAAGCTGCGCGGCTCACCGCCGATCTCGATCACGCCACTGTCGGCGCGATAGACGCCGCCGAGAATCTTGATCAGCGTCGACTTGCCGGCACCGTTCTCGCCAACCAGGGCATGGGTTTCGCCGGCTTCCAGCGTAAAATCGACATGATCGAGCGCGCGCGTCGCCCCGAATGCCTTGGTCAAGCCGGTAACTTTTACGGCCGCCGGCATCAGTGCTCTCGCATCCAGCGCGTTGCGGTCTTTACCCAGACGCCGTCGGGATTGCCGCTCTCGTAACTGGCGCCGAGATGGTCACAATCCGCCAGCACGACCTCCGAGACATCGACACCGAGTCCCTTCAGATCGGCAATGAATGTTTCGGCCTGCGCACGCAGATGCGGAAAGTCCCTTTCGCCGTAAGCCACGAGGAAGGGCGGCGCGTCGGCATGCAGATATGAGGTGGGGGCCGCGTTCGTCTCGCCGTCGTTTTCTTCCGGCCCGAGAAAGCGCGGCCGCATCGAAAGACCGGAGGCCGGACCAAAGACATAGGTGCCGGATATCGGCAGCGAGCCCCGAATCACGTTGGCCGGCAGTCCGCGCGTCGCAGTCCAGTCGGTTTGCAGAGCCGCCAGCGCCGCCAGATGGCCACCGGCCGAATGCCCGCTGACAAAGATGCGTTTTGGATCACCACCATGTTTGGCAATCTCGCGATGAACGAGAGCGATCGCGTCCAGCACATCATGATAGCCGCTCGGGAAAACGTGCTGTGGCGCGAGCCGATATCCCGCACTGACGAATGTGACGCCTCGGGCCGTCAGGGCCGGCGCCATGAACAACATCCATTCCTTGTAGCCGTTGGTCCAGCCGCCGCCGTGAAGCGCAATGAACACATCGCCATTCGGCTGTTCAGCCGGAACGATCGTCAGCGCCTGATAAGGGTCGTCGCCATAGGACAAATCGATTCCAGCGATGTCGCGCCCCAGTCGCAACACCTCGTCATGATATTTCGCGCCGATAGCCGTGAACGGCTCCTGCGGAGGATACTCGCTCGTTAACAACGCAACCCCTCTTCTCGCTTGCCCGGCATTGTCCCGCACGCCGGTACACATCGAGGCCTGGAAATAATCCAACGCAGCCCAATCACTGTCAATAGTGAACGGCATTCATTTATCGGGCGGTGACTGCCTTTGTTTTGCGCTGCGGTGCAACGTGTCGACGAAGGGCCGCTTCCTTTTGCCCAGGCCGAAGCTGCGTCGGCGGCAACGATGTGGCAACCTGCCCCGCGATCAGAAGCTTCATGATTTGCGCGATTTCATTCATGTCCGGTCGCGTGCCGCCGAGATGATGCCGCACCACAAAGCCGTCGAAGGCCATGAGCAGGATGTGGGCCAGACGATGATTTTCGATCAGGGCATGCCGATCTTCCGGCAGGGCGCGGCGCAACAAATCCGACAAAGCGGCCTCGGAACGCGACAACAGGTCGCTGCGAAACGGCTCGTCCTTGTCGGTCGTTGAGACGGCCTGCATCAGATTGTTCGCAAAGCCATTGTCCTCGACCGGCAGATCGATCCAGACGGTCTGCACGATATGGAAAAGGCGCGCATCCGCGTTGTCGATTTCGGACAAGTCACGCTCGAGCCGGGCCAGCCGTTCATTCAGCCAGGGCTCATAAACCGCGTAGAAGATCTCGAACTTCGACTTGAAATACACGTAGATGTTCGACGGCGCGATGCCGGCGGCGCGTCCGATATCGGCCATGGACGTGCCCAGATAACTCTGCTTTCGAAACAGCGTGTAGGCGCCTTCGATAATCGCTTGGCGAACATGCGCCTTTTTGACCTGGGCCATCGATAAACAGACTGCCAATAATTCGGATGCCGCAATTCAGCATTCCAAGTGTGACGCGGCAATCGGACTCTGACAATTCCTGATTTGGGACAGGCGACCCATCTTATTCATAGCGAATGAGAGACCCTCGCCGGCGATGACCGGCGGCGTCTGCGTTTTGAGAAAGGAAGAAGCTTTGCCGTCCCGGCTTTCGACTTTCGGTCAACCACGCGCCGATCGCCAGAGTTATCGATTGCCCTGATCTGCGCGACTGCGACCGCCGCGACCCCGACGATGTCGGAATAGCGCACGACGAAATAATCGCCGGCGGAATTGTAGATCTCGACCAGGCTATCCTGGCAAAGAATTCTCTCGGCCACGATCAGGCTGTCACACGTTTCGACGATCGCAGCACGATGCTCGCGGGCAAACACATAAAGCGCGCTCCGCAACCTGTGTGCGCGAACATCCGACAACGCTATGATGATTCCCATGACCGTCTCATCCGCTATGCGCGATGCGCACATCCGCACTCATCAATCGAACCGCCCTGGATGAGTGACGAATAAGAGCTCAAGCGTTCATTGGTTCGCGCGCCGACCGAACACAATTGCGCGATGGCTAATGTGCAGATCAGCGATGTGAATATCGCTGCATGTCAAACGAGGCTAAGGGGACGCTCCGTTCCCAGTACCGACGACTTTGTCGAGATGCGGCGCATCGCGCCTTAAATCATTCGAATGCAATAGAAATTCCGAGACCCATGCAACGCTGTGCGGTTGATCGTTACGCAACCGCCAACGGTACGATGTTATTTCGCGGCATCTCGCTACCCGTCGCGTCTTCGAACTCTGAATACTGATGTCACGAAGTTCCGACGCACTACGGCCTCTTCCACGATTAACCATCTAACGCATCGACGCGAGACAACGCGTCGTCCAACAGTTAATATTTAGTTAAATGCGTCAGATAAATCCGGTTAATGCGGCGGATAAAACTGGAAGTGCGGCCATCATGTACGCGTCCCTTCAGATTCCACGTGACCTTGCGCGCACAGATCGTGAGCGAGGCTCTCGTCCCGAGTTCCAAAAACACCTGCTCAGTGCAAAGTCGCTTACGATCGCGGATGTCGATCGGCTCTGTCGCACAGCAGAAGATTATGAGTTAGGCGCCCTGCCTCCACCCGACGTGATCGGGAAGACAGTCGCGCTGTTGTTCTTTCAGCCGAGCACAAGAACTCGGATGGGATTTGAGGCGGCAGTTGTCGCGCTGGGCTGCCATCCTATCGGGATGGAAAACATGGCAGCCTCGCGTTCAAACACACGGTCAGGAGAAACACTCGAAGATTGCGCAGCCGTCATCTCGCGGCTGTCGGATCTGATTGTCGTGCGTCACCACGAGATCGGCGCAGCCGAAAAGATGGCGGCACGATCGCTGAAGCCGATCATCAACGGCGGCGATGGGTGGAATGAACATCCCACGCAGGCGCTGATCGACATCTTCTCGATGCGACGCGGGCTCGGCACCATACGCGGCAAGTCGATCTGCTTTGCGGGCGATTCGCGCGGCCGCACGGTACGGTCGCTGGTCCAGCTGCTGCGATTCGAGAACCCGCGCGAAGTCGTATTCTGTCCGCCGTCGCATTACGATGTGCCGGCCGACCTGCTGGCGACCCTCTCGGAACATCAAATCCGTTGCCGCATCGTGCATGATCTCGATATCCCGCTGCGCGACAGCGACGCTATCATGATGGCGCCCTACGACATGTCGGATATCGGCGAGCCGGCGGCGTCCGGCTATGTGTCGCCGCGCATGACGCCGGACAGCCATCGGCTGACGGCGGAGCGCATCGAAGCGGCCAACTCGAAGGCGCTGATCTATCACCCGATGCCGCGGCTCGATGAAATCGACCCGTCATGCGATGATTTGCCGAACGCCATGTATTTCGAGCAGGTGC
>JAEYVN010000407.1 GCA_023431725.1 Pseudomonadota bacterium | reverse complement strand
GAGCGGCGTGTTTAAAAACCCCAGTAAAAGTGGTGGGCGCGACAGGGATCGAACCTGTGACCCCTACCATGTCAAGGTAGTGCTCTTCCGCTGAGCTACGCGCCCGCCGTGATTTGCGGATATGAGGCGCCCCTATAGTCGGTCCCCGGAAACTGCGCAAGCGGGCATGCGACCACATTCATTCAGAGTTCATCCCCTGTCCCAAAAAATCCACCGGGGCTCGCATGCGGCGGTGCCGGTCCGGGACGAAACGTATCCAATTCATCGGTTCGATGAACTTCACGGGGAGATGTTCACATGATGAAGATTGTTTCGAGAGTCGCCTTGGTGGTTGCCGTGGCCGGTGTTGCGGTGGCGGGGTCGACGGTGGAATCGATGGCGCGGGGCAAAAAGGCGGCACCGGCAGCCTGCTCACCGTGGACCTACAAGGTCGCGGCCTGCACGGGAAATGCCTGCTCGATGCAGCGCTGTGGCTTGAGCGGCGCATGGTACCCATCCATCGCCTGGTGCTGGAAACCCTTCTGCCCAGCCTGAACGATGCCTGAGGCCAGTCGGGGAGGGGCTGCAGGTTGTGCAGCCCTTTTTCTTTGCGATGTTTTCGGCCTTATGTTACCTTTTCGGTCTGCTATTGCGTTGACTTCCGGACCGCATCTGCCTAGTTTCCGCGCGAATTTCAGGCCGCGAACGCTTCCAGCGACGCGCGGCCTTTATGTTTGGTTCAAAGGCTGCTCTGCGGCCGTGAAGACAATAGAGATCGGCCATGAAAGTCCGCAATTCGCTCAAGTCGCTGCGTGCGCGCCATCGCGACAACCGCCTCGTCCGCCGCAAGGGCCGGGTCTATGTGATCAACAAGACCCAGCGCCGTTTCAAGGCGCGTCAGGGCTGAGACTTGCCGCACCCGCGCCGGGCGGGTGCTTTTTCACGCAGGCGTGATTCTTTTGAAGGCTTGCCCGCCCGTCCGGCGGGCTTAAGCTGTTGGGCATGCTGAACGCTCGATTCCGCCTTTGCCTTGTCGCCGCGATGTGTGCGGCTCTGTCCGCGGGCCCGGTGGCAGCGCAAGACACCCCGCTTCCGCAACCGCCGGAAAAGCTGCCCAGGGTCCAGCGTGGCCAGGACATCGACTTTTTGTTCGGCGCCCTGAAGGCCGCGCCTGATGCCGAATCGGCCAAGGCCGTCGAGGGCCGGATCTGGTCGCTGTGGATCATCTCGCCAAGCGACACCGCCAATCTGCTGATGACGCGGGTGCGGACAGCGGTCGAGGTCAAGAATCTCGATCTTGCCGTGACGCTTCTCGATTCGATCATCAAGCTGCGTCCGGACTATGTCGAAGCCTGGAATCGGCGCGCGACGATCAATTACATGCGCAAGGATATCGGGCGTGCGCTTGACGACATCCGCCATGTGCTGGCCCGCGAACCACGCCACTTCGGTGCGCTCGCCGGCCTCGGTCTGATCATGCAGGATCTGGGTGAGGACAAACGCGCACTCGAAGTGTATCGCAAGGCGATCGAGATCAACCCGCATCTGCCGCGCATTCCCGATCTCATCAAAACCCTCACCGAGAAGGTCGAAGGCCGGGATATCTGAGACGATCTACCAGGCTCAGTGCTCAGTCTGATCGGCGCCGACAAACGCAATGCGCAGCATGTTGGTCGCGCCCGGCGTGCCGAGCGGCACACCGGCGACGATGATGACACGGCGTCCGGCCTTGGCGAAGCCATCGCTGAAGGCGATGCGGCAGGCGCGTTCGACCATGTCGTCCTGGTCGTGTGCGTCCTCGGCCACGACACAATGTACGCCCCAGACCAACGATAATCTGCGGCCGGTCGCGATATTCGGTGAAATCGCAACAACCGGCGGCATCGGGCGCTCGCGCGCGACACGGAACGCCGTCGATCCGGAGAAGGTCCAGCAGATCACGGCAGACAGATCGAGTGTTTCAGCAATCTGGCGGGCCGCTGCCGCGATGGCATCGGCGCCGGTTGGCTCGGGCAGGGCGCGCTGCGCCTGGATGACAGCCGGATAGGTCGGGTCGCGTTCTACCTCCTCGGCAATGCGGTTCATGGTGGCCACCGCTTCCACCGGATATTGGCCGGCCGCGGATTCGGCCGACAGCATGATGGCGTCAGCGCCTTCGAACACAGCGATCGAGACGTCCGAGACTTCGGCGCGCGTCGGCACCGGGCTGGTGATCATCGATTCCAGCATCTGCGTTGCCACGACCACCGGCTTGCCGGCTTTGCGCGCTGCGCGGGTGATCTGCTTTTGGATGCCCGGCACTTTCTCGAGCGGCATCTCGACGCCGAGATCGCCGCGCGCGACCATTAATGCGTCGGTCACTTCCAGAATGTCATCGAGTCTCACAACGGCCTGCGGCTTCTCGATCTTGGCCATGATCGCCGCGCGTCCGCGCGCGATCTTCTTGGCCTCGGCAATGTCGTCCGGCCGCTGGATGAACGACAACGCCAGCCAGTCGATGCCAGCATTCAATGCGGCATCGAGATCCGAGCGATCCTTTTCCGTCAGTGCAGAGAAAGGCAACGTCGTTTCCGGCAGGCTGACGCCCTTGCGATCGGATAACTTGCCGGCCACTTCGACACGCGTGGTCAACTGTCCTTCGGCCTTGTCGGTGCAAATCAGGCGCACCTTGCCGTCATCGATCAGCAACGTGTGCCCCGGCTGCGTCGCTTCAAGAATCTCCGGATGCGGCAGATAGACTCTGCTGGCATCGCCGGGCTCCTTGTTGGCGTCGAGTATGAAGGTGTCGCCCTTCTTCACCATCACAGAACCGCCGTTGAACGTGCCGAGCCGCAGCTTGGGGCCTTGCAGATCGACGAGAATACCGATTGGGCGGCCTTGCTCGTGTTCGATCGAACGGATCATGCCGATCAGTTCGCGCATGCGGTCATGCGAGGTGTGACTCATGTTGATACGGAAGACATCCGCCCCTGCTTCGAACAGGCGGGCAATGACATTGCGGTCGCCGGAGGCTGGGCCCAGAGTGGCGACAATCTTCGTGCGGCGCTGCCGTCTCATCGTTTCGGATTTCCATTCGGTGTGATCGGGACAATGCCGGCGGGTGGGCGCGTTCCGGTTTGCGGCAGGGTGACGGATGGAAGACCAGGCGTCAGTGGTGTTTGGTCGCTCGTTTCGGTGAGCTGCACAGTCCAGGATCTCTGCTCGCCCGTGTCGACCTCGAAGAATCCGGTGCGGTCGAAGCCGCGTGCGAGGCAATCCTCGGTCCCGCGGATCGTATATTCCTTTTCTCGCGTACACATGAATGCCTTGCCTGACCACTCGCCGCTGCGGTCGTAGTCGATGGCATAGACATAATAAAATCGTGCGACGAGATTGCCGCGCAGCAAGGTTTCGCAGGAGCGGGGGGCCAGATTCCACCAGCCTTCGGTGATCCAGCCCTCGTGGTCCTTGTAGCCCAGCGAGATGCCGACCTTGCCACCGGTGTTGTTGCATAGCCGGAAATCCGCCGATGCGCTGGCGGGCCACGCGCAAACGCAGGCCAGCGCGAGCACTGCACCGAGTGCTACAGGCGCGTTCAATAATCGGGAGGCGAGATTACGGCTTGATGGGATCACGGTCGTTCTAATGATGCTGGCAGGGCACGCGAAACCGACCTGAGCCACTGTCTTGCAGCGATTTTTCAAGCTGTGTCAACGTGATCCACAACGATCGCACGAAAATCATTGACGTTGGTAAAGGTCGGTCCGGGTGAAACAAGATCGCCCAAGACAGCAAAGAAAGCTGTCGAATTGTTGTCCTTGAGGTATTTTACAGCATCAAGCCCCAAGCTTCGGGCGCGTGCGGCACTTTGCCCATCCACCCAGGCGCCGGCCGGGTCATCCGCTGACCCGGCGCCGCCGTCCGTCCCATCCGTATCGGCAGCGATCGCGGCAATGCCTCGGGCGCCGTCGAGTGCAATGGCGAGTGCCAGCGCGTATTCCTGGTTCGGGCCGCCATGTCCCTCGCCATGGATCGTGACAGTCAGTTCGCCGCCCGAGAGAAGCACTGCGCGGCGCCCCTCGGCCTGGAGATTACGCGCGATTTTCGCATGCTCGACGGCAATATCGCGCGCCTCGCCCTCAAGATGATCGCCAAGGAACACGCATTCATACCCGGCGGCGCGAATGGCAGATTCGGCGGCCTGGAAGGCATCGGAGGGTTTGGCCGCGAGCACATAGTTTGTCGTTTCGAACAGTGGATCGCCTGGCTTGGGAGTCTCGTTCCGGGGATCGCGCAAGGCCAGGAAAGCATTGCCCGGCAATTCAAGGCCGTAGCGCTCAATAATGGCGGCCGCATCCGCGAGCGTGCTCAGATCTGGCACGGTTGGCCCCGAGCCGATTACGGCCGGATCGTCGCCAGGTACGTCGGAAATGCCGATGGTCATAACCGGGGCAGGGTATGCGTGCTGTGCGAGACGGCCGCCTTTGAGGCGCGAGAGGTGTTTGCGGACAGTGTTGATTTCACCGATGGAAGCGCCGGAGCGAAGGAGGGCGCGGGTCACGGCCTGTTTCGTCGCGAGCGAGACGCCGACAGCAGGGGCAATCCAGTTGGCAGAGGCGCCACCGGATATCAGCACCAGGACAAGGTCGTCGCGACCGGCGGAATCGGCCAGTTCGAGCGTCCGGGCCGCGGCATCAAGGCCAGCCTGGTCCGGAACCGGGTGCCCGGCTTCGACCATTTGGATGACGCTCAGGGGACGTCCATAGCCATGCCGGGCGACGGCGATACCGTCCATCCGTTCTTTTGGCAGGCCGGCGTCGAGGTAGTGCGCCTCGGCCACCTCGGCCATTGACCCGGCGGCCTTGCCTGCTGCGAGGATGATCAATCGGCCGTTCTGCGGTGGCGGCGGTAGCAGCGCCGGCAGACAACGGGCGGGATGCGCGGCCGCCACGGCCGTTTGAAACAGCGTCTCGAGAAATCGGCGTTGAACGGAGTAGGCCGGGGCAGTCATGCAACCTGGTGATTGGCGGCTGAACGGTGGATTCGCTTGTAGGGAGCCATCGGGTTCACGTCACGTCAAGCTCGCGCCCTGCAGCAGCCAGGCGTGGAAATAGCGTGGCCGCAAGTTTATGTAGTGATGCGTTTTCGCACGAAGTGGACACCGGTTCGCGTTAAGAAAACGCGTCAAACAAAGCTGGAGTCTCGGCTTTGATCTCAGCAAAGCGCCGGACGGCTCCGGGGATGAAAGGATTTCCGCCATGACCGAACCGCTGGACGACAAGACCCGTATCGAGCTTGAGGCCGCCGTCTACCGGCGTTTGGTCGAGCATCTGCGCAGCAGGACCGATGTCCAGAATATCGACCTGATGAATCTGGCCGGTTTCTGCCGGAACTGCCTGTCCAACTGGATGAAGGAAGCGGCCGACGCCAAGGGCCTGCCGATGAGCAAGGATCAGAGCCGGGAGGTGGTTTACGGCATGCCCTACGACGAATGGCGGGCCAAATACCAGAAAGAGGCCTCGCCGGAGCAAAAGGCGGCTTTCGAAAAGTCCGATCGTCATTGAGGCAAGTGGCCAGGCCCGGCTGACCGCGGTCTGGGCAGGGGCTGCCGGTCTTTTGACCTTTGCGAATCGATGGGCGCTGCCTAGATTCTCGGCATCGTTAACAACCGAAAGGAGGTGATCCAGTGTCTCATTGTCTATCGCCGTTTGCGCGGAACCTTGTGAACTGGTCCCTCGGCTCGTTCGAGGGCTGCGCGGCCTGATTTTGCCGCCAGTGCCAGTCCGAGACCGGGCTGCGGTTTGACAATGGAAGGGCTGTCCCGCAAGGGGCGGCCCTTCTCGTTACGGCTATGCATTTCGCGCAGGGCGACCGGCTATTGCAGCAATTCCAAGCTTTAGCGGGTGCAAAGAGGCTCCTTTTGTGCAATGCAACCCGCAAAATCGAGCGGAAAAATTTGGGCCCGCGAGGGCTCAGGAAACAGACCAGGACGACGAATGAGCGCATTCAATCGTGAGCAGGTTCTGTCGGTGCGGCATTGGACCGACACCCTGTTCAGCTTCACCACCACCCGGGACCCCGGATTCCGGTTCCTGAGCGGTCAGTTCGCCATGATGGGCCTTGAGGTCGAAGGCCGGCCGCTGCTGCGCGCCTACAGCATGGCGAGCGCCCATTACGAGGAATCTCTTGAATTTTTCAGCATCAAGGTTCCGGATGGCCCGCTGACCTCGCGCCTGCAGCTCATCAAGGAAGGCGACACCATTCTGGTCGGCCGCAAGGCGACCGGCACGCTGATCGTCGATAATCTGCTGCCGGGATCGCGCCTGATGCTGCTGTCGACCGGCACGGGCCTTGCGCCCTTCGTCAGCCTCATCAAGGACCCCGAGGTCTACGAGCGCTATGAGAGCATCGTTCTCGTCCATGGCTGCCGCCAGGTCGCCGAACTCGCCTACGGCGAGCAGGTGGTCGAAAACCTGAAGAACGACGAGGTCTTCGGCGAGATGCTCGACGGCAAGCTCATCTATTACCCGACGGTGACGCGCGAGCCTTTCCGCAATCGCGGTCGCATCACCGACCTGATTTCATCGGACAAGCTGTTTGACGATATCGGCCAGGCGCCACTGTCGATCGAGACCGACCGCATCATGCTGTGCGGCAGCCCAGCGATGCTCGAGGATCTCAAGACCATGTTCGTCGGTCGTGGCTTCGAGGAAGGCAATCACAGTGAACCCGGTCACTTCGTGATCGAAAAGGCCTTCGTCGAGCGGTAAATTCCGGCCGCGGTGCGCGGCCAGGTTCTGTCTGCCTCGCCGCGCAATGCGTGGCGGGGGGCGACATGCGACAACGCGCCGGGTTTGTGCTTCAATTCGCCCGATAGACTGTCGATCCACCAGAAGCGTTGTGATCGTTGCGCGCCCTATAGGGCGACAGGGCACTTGGAGCGACGACGTGGCACCTTTCGGCAAGCGTATTGCGGGCGGCCTGGTCGGCGCGTTGATCGGCCTTCAGGCTCTTCCCGCATCGGCCGCCCCATGCGGCGGCGATTTCGATACCTGGGTCGCAACCTTCCAGCGCGAGGCGGTCGGCAAGGGCATTTCCCAGCGCACGGCGGCGGCGCTGTCCGACCTGACGCCAGACCCGCAGGTTCTGGCGCTGGACCGCCGGCAGGGACATTTCAAGCGCAGCTTCGAGGAGTTCGGCCTGCCGCGCATCAATCAGCGCATCGGCAAGGCGCGCAACCTGATGAAGCAGCACGCCGCGCTGCTGTCGCGAATCGAGCAGCAATACGGGGTGCCCGGCGCGGTGGTCATCGCCATCTGGGGCCTTGAGACCGATTTCGGCGTCAATCAGGGCAAGCAATCGGCCTTGCGCTCGCTGGCGACGCTGGCCCATGACTGCCGCCGCACCGAGCGCTTCCAGAACGAATTGCTCGACGCCCTGCGGATCGTCGACCGCGGCGATTACACGCCCGATCAGCTCAAGGGCGCCTGGGCCGGCGAGATCGGCCAGACCCAGTTCCTGCCCTCATCCTTCATGAAATATGCGGTTGATTTTGACGGCAACGGCAGGCGCGACCTGATCCGGTCGGTGCCGGACGTGCTGGGCTCGACCGCGAACTACCTGCGTGGCTATGGCTGGCAGCGCGGCGCTCCGTTTACCGAGGGCTCGCGGAATTTCGAAGTCCTCAAGGAATGGAACAGGTCGAGCGTTTACCAGAAGACGATTTCCGTCTTTGCCTCGCGTCTGATGGGCGAGTGAGCCACGGACTAGCGAAAAAGTGCCGGTCAGGCAGTTTTCTTTATGACCTGTGGATGACGGGCGCAGCGGCACAGCATCCTTGACCACTGGGCCTCCGCTGCCGAAAAACATTCTCCACGTTTCCGGAGATGAGTAGAAATGCCCGCGGCCGCCGCACTCGAAAAAGAAGACGCATCCCTCAGTTTTGCGAAGGACCAGCTCAAGAGCGTCATCGAGCGGATCGAGAAGCTCGAGGAAGAGAAAAAGGCCATCTCCGACGATATCCGTGACGTCTATGCCGAGGCCAAGGGCAACGGCTTCGACGTCAAGGCGCTCCGGGCGATTGTCCGCCTGCGCAAGATCGAGCCGACCGAGCGTGAGGAGCAGGACGCGATCCTGGAAACCTACATGCATGCCCTCGGCATGCTCACCTGACCTCCGCGCCGACATTCTGAAGCCGTCGCCGCTGACGGGATGGCTGTGCTGGCCGGACAAGCATGGGTTGCTGAATGGCGGGCGTCGCTGCCCGCGGGCAGGGCACCCAGGGCGACGTTCGGCCTCGCATTTCATTGCAACATTGATTTTCATCAAAGCAGCGGCCTCGCCGTTCGACATGACTCGGCTTAGCTCTCGAGTCATGGAGGCAGCTATGGAAGCGCGAGAAATCATGACCAGTCCGGTCATCTCGGTGCAGCCGTCGGATAGCATCGAGACGGCTGTGAGATTGATGCTGGATAAAAATATCAGCGGTCTTCCTGTTATCGATGAATCCGGAAAGCTTGTCGGTCTCGTCACCGAAAGCGATTTCCTGCGGCGTGCCGAAATCGGCACGCAGAAGAAGCGCGGCAAGTTCCTGCAGTTCATTCTCGGAACCGGCAAACTCGCCGAGGAATTTGCGCAAGCGCATGGCCGCAAAGTCAGTGAAGTGATGACCAGCGGACCGATCACTGCTTCGCCGGAAACGCCGCTCGACGAAGTCGTCGCGCTGATGGAAAAGCATTCCGTCAAACGTCTGCCGGTTGTCGATGACGGCCGGGTCGTCGGCATTATCAGCCGCAGCAATCTTCTTCATGCGCTGGCCAGTCTGGTGACCGGCACGCCTCGATCGGCCGTGGGCGACTACACGATCCGGGACCGGATTTTGCACAGCTATGCCCAGCAGGATTGGGGTTCGATCGGAAGCCTTGATGTGATCGTGCGCGATGGCGTCGTCGATCTGTGGGGCGTCATTCTCGATGAGCGTCAACGTGCAGCCATGATCGTCCTCGTCGAGAATGTGCCGGGCGTCAAACTGGTTCGCGATCACTTGGCCTGGGTCGATCCGGTGTCGGGTATCAGCTTCGGGCCTCAAGAGCTGATCGCGCGCGCATAAGCGACGTGATGAGCGCTGCTTCTCCGAAGGGGTTGCAAGCGGCCGCAAGGCCTGACGCTTTGATCTGGGCGGCTTTCAGCTTTGCCCGGACTTGAATGGTTGCGGCGCCCGGATCATCATTGATCTGATATTTCTTTCTGCCGGCCTCGCATTGCGGCTGGAGTGTCTGTCGTTGCCCGACAACCTCCTTGGAGACGCCTATGTCGACTTACCGCCTTGCGGAAATTTTTGCGCCGAAAGTCGTGGCGCTTGTGGGGGCCAGTGAACGGCCGGGAAGTCTGGGCAAGGCTGTTGTCGAAAATCTTCTCGCTGGCTTCAAGGGCGAGTTGCAGTTCGTCAATCCGAACTATTCCTCGATCGCGGGCATAACGGTTCAGGCCAGCATTGCCGATCTGAAAACAACGCCTGATGTCGTCATCATTGCAACGCCTGCTGCAACGGTGCCGGATATCGTCAGGCAGGCCGCCGACAAGCGCGTTGCCGGCGCCATCATCCTGACGGCCGGATTGGGACATGGCGAAGGCTCCCTGGCCGAAGAGGTCCGCATCATCGCCCGCACCAGCGGGATGCGCCTGATCGGTCCGAATTGCATCGGGCTGATCGCGCCCTATGCGTCGTTCAATGCAAGCTTTGCCGATGCCTCTCCGGCGCAAGGGCATGTGGCGGTGATATCTCAATCCGGCGCGATCACGGCCGCCATGGTGGATTGGGGTGTCCGTCGTCGGATCGGCTTTTCGGCGGTTGTGTCGGTCGGCGATCAGCTCGACGTCGATATCGGCGATCTGCTCGACTATTTTGCACTTGATCGACGGACGCATTGCATTCTGCTGTATGTCGAGGCGATTGCGGATGCGCGTAAATTCATGTCTGCGGCGCGCATTGCTGCCAGAACAAAGCCTGTCGTCGTCCTCAAGGCCGGCCGGCATGTTGAAGGAGCGCGCGCTGCCGCCTCTCACACCGGCGCCATGGCCGGCGTGGATGATGCATATGATGCAGCCTTTCGCCGTGCAGGGTTGCTGCGCGTTTTCGACGTCGCTGAATTGTTCGACGCTGCGGAAACACTGGCGCTCGCGCCGGCGCTGAATGCTAAGCCGACCAACAGGCTTGCCATTCTGACGAACGGTGGTGGATTTGGCGTTCTTGCCGCCGACAGGCTCGCTGACTTTGGCGGTGTCTCGGCGAGGTTATCGGAAGCTGCCAAGGCGCGGCTCGATGCTGCTCTTCCGCGAACCTGGTCCGGCGCCAATCCGATAGACATCATGGGCGACGCGGACGGCCGGCGCTATGCGAATGCACTTGAGACGTTGCTCGATGACACGCTCAACGATGCCGTCCTCGTCTTGAATGTGCGAACGGCGCTTGCTTCCGGCGTGCAGACTGCAAAGGCCGTAGCGGAAGTCGCGGTGGAGCAGCGTTCTCGCCGAATACGGCCCAAACCCATACTTGGATGATGGCTGGTTGCCGATTCCGATACCCTGGATGTGTTGAGCGAGGCCAGGATCCCGAATTATCGCTCCGAGTCGGAAGCGGTGCGCGGCTTCATGCACCTGGCCAGACATGCCGATGTCCGCAGCCAGCTCGCGACCATTCCGGCAACGTTACCCAAGCGATTTGTCCCCGATGAGGCGCGGGCCCGTAGCATCATCGAGAGGGCCTTGTCAGATCAAAGAACATGGCTTGATCCGCTTGAGACGTTCGAGCTGTTGCAGTCCTACGACATTGCGGTTCTCAGAACAGACCGGGCAGGAGATCCTGCCGCGGCAATAGCGGCGGCCCATCATCATTTCAGACGCGGTGAGGCCGTAGTGATGAAAATCCTCTCGCCTGACATCATTCATAAGTCCGACATCGGCGGCGTGGTCCTGAATCTGACAACCGATGCCGCCGTGAGCGACGCCTTTTCGTCCATGATGGAGAGAATCCGGAAGGCAAAACCCGACGCAAGGATCGATGGGGTCGTGATTCAGCCCATGGTGCAGTGGAAGCATGCCCGGGAATTGATAGCGGGAATCTCGACTGATCGGACCTTCGGTAAGGTCATCCTGTTCGGGCATGGCGGCACGGCGGTCGAAGTTATCGATGATAAGGTGCTCGCGCTGCCGCCGCTCGATCTCGATCTCGCCAGAGACATGATCAACCGCACGCGGATTTCGAAGTTGCTGCGGCCATATCGGGACGTTCCCGCGGCGTCGACGGACGGCATCGCGTATGTGCTCGTCAAGCTCGCTCAACTGGCCGCAGACTTTGCCGAGATCGTTGAACTCGACATCAATCCGCTGATCGCCAATGAAACTGGCGTGCTGTCTCTGGATTGCAGAATTCGGCTTGAAAGGTCGGTACGGGGCAAGACGCGTGACAGTCACATGGCGTTGCGGCCCTATCCAAAGACATGGGAACGGGACATTCGCTTCGGTGACGGGCTCTCGGCTTTCGTGCGGCCCATCCGGCCCGAGGACGAACCGTTGCTGTCTAAATTCCTCGGCAAGGTTTCCGCGGAAGATCTGAGACTGCGCTTTTTTTCCTCCGTCCATGAGTTCAACCATGCGAGCCTGGTGCGTCTCACGCAGATTGACTACGCACGCACGATGGCCCTTGTCGCGATGAACGATCAGAAGGACGAGATTTTCGGAGTTGCACGTCTCCATGCGGATGCGAACCACGAGACAGCGGAATATGCCATTCTGGTGAGAACGGATCTCAAGGGGCGCGGTCTGGGCTGGCAATTAATGAACTTGCTGATCGAATACGCTCGTTCCGAAGGCCTCAGCCGAATGACCGGCGACGTTCTGCGTGAGAATAGCGTGATGCTCGACATGTGCCGGGAGCTTGGCTTTGCGACGCAGGTCCACCCCGACGATCATGGCATCTATCTTGTCACATTGGACCTTTCCGGCGCCAAAACGCCGCAAGATGCTAGTCGTGCAGTTCAAGATTGATGGTCAGCGCCATCCGGACCAATTCCGAAAGGCTTCCAGCGGTCATCTTTGTCATGACATTCGCGCGATAGATTTCGACGGTTCGCGGGCTGATGCCAAGATTGCTGGCGATGACCTTGTTCGGCTCGCCCGCCACCAGACCCGCCAGGACCTGCCGTTCACGGTGGGACAGCGAGGCGACACGCTCCTCGATCATCGCGCGTTCGGTCTTGGTCGCATTCGTCTTCTGCGACACATTCATGGCCGCGCTGATCGCCGCGAGAATGCGCTCTTCCGAAAACGGCTTCTCGATGAAATCCATGGCGCCGCATTTCATCGCTTCGACGGCAAGTGGGACATCGCCATGACCCGTCATGACGATGACGGGCAGATCGATGGCAAGTTCTTTCAGGCGGTGCAGCAAGTCGATGCCTGTCATTCCCGGCATTTTGACGTCGGTTACAATGCAACCGGACTGTTTCCTGTCCGAATTTGAAAGAAACGATAAGGCCGATTCATGGATCCGCACGTCGAGACTGGACGCCTGCAGCAGGAATTGCAGGGAATCGCGCGCGGCCGGGTCATCATCGATGATGTGAATGATCGCCTTGTCAGTCATCGGCCAAATTCTCCTGGCCTGCATAGCGCAGGGTGAAGTGGAATGTGGTCCCGCCACCCGGATTGGGCTCCGCCCATATCGATCCGCCATGCGCCTCGATAATGGTCTTCGAAATGGACAGGCCAACACCCATGCCATGCGGCTTCGTTGTGTTGAACGGAAGAAAGAGCGACTGCTTCTGTTCGGGCGAAATGCCGCTGCCGCTGTCGGCGACGCT
>JAEYVN010000380.1 GCA_023431725.1 Pseudomonadota bacterium | reverse complement strand
GCCGTGATCACCTCAAAGCCGAGCCCCTGCAATGTCGTCGCGATGGCGCGTGCGTCACCGGTGGCCTTTTCCAGCTTTGAAACCTCGGCATAGTCATTATTGCCGATCACCAGCGCAACGCGCCTGGCGGCCAGAGCCGGGCCAAAGACTGCAATATTGAACAAGATCGCGGTGAACAGACAGAGGAGGAGGCGCAAGGGCACAGATAATTCCGCGAGGCAGGAAGTTCCGGAGCAAGGTTACACCGCTTCGCCTCCGGAGAAAACGGGTTCGCCTCACCCTTGCGGCATGGGCGTTTATGTCCCAAGCTTTGCCGGGACGCCGCTACTACCGGTTTGTTAACTCTCTCCGTCGAACTCGGCGGGAATTTTCTTAGATATTTGGAACAAATTATTCGCCCACGCCATTGAGTGGGGTTAATCCAATGCGCCAAAGGAATTGGCATGCCGGCTAAGAGGCTCTCCCAGCCTTCTGAGACACGGGATCTTTTCGAAAGCGAGCGTCGGTTCAGACTCCTGGTCGAGGGAGTCGTCGACTATGCCATCTACATGCTCGACCCGACCGGCCGCATCACCAACTGGAACGCGGGCGCCGAGCGCATCAAGGGCTATCAGGCCTCTGAAATCATTGGTGAACACTTCCGCAAATTCTACACCCCCGAAGATCGCGATGCGGGCATGCCGGCAAAGTCGCTCGAACAGGCGATGTCGCATGGCAAGTTCGAGACCGAGGGCTGGCAGATGCGGAAGGACGGCACCCGGTTTCTTGCCTCGATCGTCATAGATGCGATCTACGAGGATGGCGAACTCATCGGTTTTGCCAAGATTACCCGTGACATCACGGAGCGGCAGCGCGCGCAGCAGGCGCTGCTCGAGACCGAGCGGCAGTTCCGGGTGCTGGTCAGCGGCGTGACCGATTATGCGCTCTATATGCTCGACCCGAACGGCTATGTGACCAGTTGGAACTCCGGCGGGCAGCACATCAAGGGCTATCAGCCCGGGGAAATCATCGGCCAGCATTTCTCACGGTTCTATACCGACGTCGATCGCGCGGCCGGCCGGCCTGCGCGGGCGCTGAGGATTGCGACCGAGGCAAATCGCTACGAGGAGGAAGGCTGGCGTGTTCGAAAGGATGGGTCGTTCTTCTGGGCCAGCGTCGTCATCGATCCGATCCGAAACGATGATGGCGAACTCATCGGTTTTGCCAAGATCACGCGCGATATCACCGAGCGGCGTGATGCGCAGCTGACGCTTGAAAAGGTGCAGCGGCAGCTGGCCGAAGCGCAGAAGATGGATGCTTTGGGGCAGCTGACGGGCGGGGTCGCCCATGACTTCAACAATCTCCTGATGATCGTCTCAGGCCATTTGCAGACGATCAAGAAATCCGCCAGCGACGATCCGAGGTTGCTGCGCGCGACGCAGGCGATCGAACTGGCCGCTCAGCGCGGGGCGACGCTGACGCGGCAGTTGCTGACATTTTCGCGACGCCAGCGTGTGAATCCGCAGGCGATTGACGTGGCTACCCGCATCAACGCGATCGGCGATGTGCTCAACAGCGGTCTCGGCAAGAGTGTTCATCTTGTCTTCGATATCGCGCCGGACGTATGGCCGGTCATAGTCGATATCGGCGAATTCGAGATCGCGCTGGTCAATCTCATCGTCAATGCGCGCGATGCCATGCCGAAGGGCGGCACCGTCACCGTGTCCGCGCGCAATGTTCGATCGGACGAACCGCCGCTCGATGGCGACTACGTGGCATTGACGATCGAGGACGCCGGTGTCGGCATTCCCGACGATGTCTTGACCCGCGTGTTCGAGCCCTTCTTCACGACCAAACCGGTCGGCAAGGGGACGGGGCTCGGTCTGTCGCAGGTACACGGCTTCGTGCATCAAGCCGGTGGCACCGTGAACGTGACGAGTGTGCTCGGCAAGGGGACCGCCATCACGATGTATTTGCCGCGCGCCTCTGGCGGCGTCCCGCTGGAAGAAAGGGATACGGCAACTCCCGAAAGCACCCTGCGTCCCGGCACAGTGCTTCTTGTCGAGGATAATCCGGAGGTTGCCAGCGCCAGCACCGAGTTGCTTTGCCAACTCGGCTATGATGTGCGCTGGGTGCCGGATGCGACGACGGCGTTGCAGGAGATTGAAGGCAACACATTCGATATCGTGTTCAGCGATATCGTCATGCCGGGTGCGATGGATGGCCTGGGGCTTGCCCAGGTCATCAAGGAGAAACATCCGAGATTGCCGGTGCTGCTCGCGACCGGCTACAGCGATGCCGCGCATACTGCGCCTGCTGACTTTCCAATCCTCCGCAAGCCCTATCAGATCCATGAGCTCAGTCGCGCCCTGTCGGATCTGACGCGACAGCAGGCGCAAAACTGAAAGCCTGCCGCAATCGATGCGACCGGCTTCCTGTCGCGCAATCTCAGCCGCGTTCGGCGCGCTTCATGCCGATCCATTGCAGCATCGCGAAACCGCCAACCGTCACCGCCTGCAGGATCACGAAGGCCGAGCCGAGCAGGGTCGGCGCGACCCATCCCGACACCAGCAGCACGATACTGTCGATCGTCCACATCACGTTGTAGGCGATGATGGCCATGACTGCTGCGCGTTGCGGCACGGCGCGCAGGCCGACGAACAGCACGATGGCGGCGAAGGGCAGGAGGCTGAGACCCGCATAGCGCATCAGTGCCACCGGCAATCCGAGCCAGCCGGTCAGCAGTTCTGCGCCAGCTGCCAGCAGCAATCCGGTGGCGGAGGTGGCAACGGCATCGGCAAGGAGGGCGCGGCGAACGAACAGGTGAGCGTTCGCCTTATGAATTTGGGCCTTCTGGATCATGGTCGTCATGGGGCTTCTCCGTTGGTGCCGGCCGGGCGGGCCGGTGTTACGGCGACCATGCCGCGCGGGCTTGCGCGGGTCGATGACCTCGGAGGTCATGGAAATCGGTTCGCTGGACCGATAGCCTTCAGCCGATGCAGACACAGGCACAATTCGGAACCCAGCTTCGCGAATGGCGTCTTCGCCGTCGCATGAGCCAGCTCGATCTTGCGCTGGATGCGGAGATCTCCGCCCGCCATCTCAGTTTTGTCGAAACCGGCAAATCCCAGCCGTCGCGCGACATGGTGCTGCGGCTGGCCGAACGGCTCGACGTACCGTTGCGCGACCGCAATGTGCTGCTCAGCGCCGCCGGCTTCGCGCCAGTGTTTTCCGAGCGCAAGCTGGATGACCCGGCGCTGCGCGATGCGCGCAAGGCGGTCGATCTCGTGCTCAAGGGGCATGAGCCTTATCCGGCTCTGGCCATCGACCGGCACTGGACATTGATTGCGGCAAACGAGGCGGTGCCGCCGCTGCTCGCCGGCGCATCGCCCGATCTCGTCAAGGGACCGGTCAATGTGCTGCGTCTCAGCCTTCATCCGGAGGGCTTGAGTTCGCGGATCGTCAACCTCGCCCAGTGGCGCGCGCATCTCCTGGAGCGTCTGCGCCGCCAGATCGACATCACTGCCGATCCGGTTTTGCTCGCCCTGCTGCAAGAGTTGCAGTCCTATCCCGTGCCACGGACCGCAGGCCCGCCGCCAAAGCCACTCTCCGACGTCATCGTGCCGTTGCAGCTTCGTGCCGGTGACACGGTCCTGTCGTTCATCTCGACAACCACGGTGTTCGGCACGCCGCAGGAGATCACTTTGTCTGAGATTGCGCTGGAAACCTTTTTTCCGGCCGATCCACAGACGGCGGAAATATTGCGCGGGACAGGGCGGAATGACGGCTGACACCGGCTTTTCGGGCCCGCCGGTCCATGCTATCGGCCCTTGCCAACCACAGTTCCGGAACGGCTTGCAGACGCCGGAATCCATCGTTAGGTATGGCAATGGCAAATCCCACCCCACATTTCTCCAATGGCGCCCCGCGTGAGGCGCTGACCTTTGACGACGTGCTGCTGCAGCCCGGCCTTTCCGACGTCATGCCGTCGGAAGTGGATATCCGCTCCCGCATCACCCGCGACATCACCCTGAACATCCCGATCGTCGCCTCGGCGATGGACACCGTCACCGAGTCCCGCATGGCCATCGCCATGGCGCAGGCCGGCGGTATCGGCGTTCTTCACCGCAATATGGAGCCGGACGAACAGGCCGCGCAGGTGCGGCAGGTCAAGAAGTTCGAATCCGGCATGGTGGTCAATCCGCTGACCATCGCGCCCGGGGCCACGCTGGCCGACGCCTTCACCCTGATGAAGGAGAACGGTATTTCCGGCATTCCGGTGGTGGAGGGCGGCGGCAACGGGAAAGCCGGCAAGCTGGTCGGTATTCTCACCAACCGCGACGTTCGTTTTGCGACCGATCTCTCGCAACGGGTCTCCGACCTGATGACCAAGGATCGTCTGGTCACGGTGCGGGAGAACGTCGGGCAGGACGAAGCCAAGCGGCTCCTGCACCAGTACCGGATCGAAAAATTGCTGGTGGTCGACGCCGATTACCGCTGCGTCGGTCTGATCACGGTGAAGGATATCGAGAAGGCCGTCGCCAATCCGAACGCGTGCAAGGACGAGCAGGGGCGCTTGCGCGTTGCCGCGGCCAGCACGGTCGGCGACAAGGGCTTCGACCGCACCGAGCGGCTGATCGATGCCGGTGTCGATCTTGTTGTTGTGGATACCGCGCACGGCCACTCGCAGCATGTGCTGGATGCCGTGAGCCGCATCAAGCGCCAGTCAAACAAGGTGCAGGTGGTGGCCGGCAATGTCGCGACCGCCGATGGCGCCAAGGCGCTGATCGATGCCGGCGCCGACTCGATCAAGGTCGGCATTGGTCCGGGCTCGATCTGCACCACGCGCATTGTCGCGGGTGTCGGCGTGCCGCAACTCACGGCGATCATGGATGCGGTCGAAGCGGCGAGCAAAACCAACACGCCGGTAATAGCTGACGGCGGCATCAAGTATTCCGGAGACCTGGCGAAAGCGGTGGCTGCGGGTGCAAGCTGCGTGATGGTCGGCTCGCTGCTGGCCGGCACCGATGACACGCCGGGCGAAGTGTTTCTGTATCAGGGCCGCTCCTACAAGAGCTATCGCGGCATGGGGTCTGTCGGCGCGATGGCGCGCGGCTCGGCGGATCGTTACTTCCAGCAGGACATCAAGGACGCCTTGAAGCTCGTGCCCGAAGGCATCGAAGGACAGGTGCCCTACAAGGGGCCGACATCGACAGTGCTGCACCAGCTTGCCGGCGGCCTGCGCGCCGCGATGGGCTATGTCGGTGCGAAAGATATCGACGAACTGCACAAGAAGGCGACCTTCGTGAAGATCACCAGCGCCGGTCTTCGTGAAAGCCACGTACATGACGTGACCATCACACGCGAAAGCCCGAATTATCCGGGACGCGGATAACGGCGGGCCTTGGCGACTGCGTTTAAAAGAAGGGCTGCTTCAATACTGTTGAGGCAGCCCTTTTGCTTCACGTGCGTTCAGGAAGTCATTTGCGGTCCAGGAATTGCTGGACCAGCTGCACGGTCTGGGCCGG
>JAEYVN010000315.1 GCA_023431725.1 Pseudomonadota bacterium | reverse complement strand
ATCAGTATTCCGCCGGACATGCTGACGGCTTCAGGCGACCATTTCGCACTGGAGGTGCGCGGCGATTCGATGGTCGACGCTGGCATCCTCGATGGTGACGTTGCGCTGATCCGCAAATCCGATGGCGCCGATACCGGCGATATCGTCGTGGCCCTGATCGACGAAGAGGAAGCGACACTGAAGCGCTTCCGCCGTCGTGGCGCATCGATCGCGCTCGAGCCGGCGAACACGGCGTATGAAGTGCGTATCCTGCCGCCGACCCGGGTGCGTATCCAGGGCAAGCTGGTCGGGCTAATCCGCCGGTACTGACGGCGCATCTTCGACATCGAGATCCTGCTGGCGCGGCGTCGCATCGCGCGGCGGCGCTTGCGGTTGCGCTGCTGTCGTCTGCATCGGACCTGTCGTCCAGGGACGACGGTGATTGGGCGGACGTGCCAAGTCGATGACGAAGGCGTTCCCGGTCCAGCGAGCGGAGCTGGCGCCATTCCGCTGCGCGACGGTGCGATCAATGGCCGGCGCTGCGCAATGTGGCGGTGTGTTTCTGTCGGTCACCACGAATGCGGCGATCTCGCAATCCTCGGCCACGGCTTCTGCCGTCAGGGACAAGGCAACCGGACGGCCGTCCCCGAGGCGGGCCACGCAGCCGTTGTCATCGCAGCGAACACCCTCGGCAAGCGACTCCTTGACCAAGTCCTTGGCCAACCGGGAATCGCCATCGGCGGCCAGCCATTCGCTGACGACGAAAGCGTTCTGCTGACTGCTCATCACCCGTAGGATGCCATGGGCATCGCGTACGGCGGCGATCCGCGCATCAGCGGATACGTAGATGTCCGGGCGCGGCGTCATCAGGACGAGAATGACGCAGGCAAGTCCAAGAGCGGCGCCGGACCAGCGTAGTGGCGAGCGCAACAGACACACGACAATGAGGCCGGCAGTCCCGATCAGAAGCGGGCCGATCCCGAAGGCCGCAATGCGGCCGACGGCACCTGGAAGGCTTGCGACCCATGTCGCAGCGGCGATGATCCATTCGATCCCCTCGCCCATCAGCCACCAGAATGGCTGGTCGAAACCGAATGGCAGTGCCAGAAGTGCCAAAAGACCCGCCGGCATGATCCAGATCGAGACCACAGGCATGGCCAGGAGATTCGCGAGCACGCCATAGGGCGCGAGGCGATGAAAGTGGTAGGCGGCAAACAACGTCGTTGCGAGGCCCGCCACCAGCGACGCAAGCACAAGCGCGGCAATCTCGCGGCCGCCCCACAAGGCAATGCGTGCACTCAGCGATCTGTCCGGCACGTTGGACAGCCACGGCAGTCCGCGTTCGTAGACCGCGATCAGGGCCAGCGTTGCCGCGAACGACATCTGGAAACTTGGATGCACGATGGCTTCCGGTGAAACGGCGAGCAGGACGAGCGCTGCGACTCCGATTGTGCGCAACGTGAGCGCGGGCCGGTCAAACATCACGCCGGTCAGCACAATCGCCGTCATGATGTAGGCGCGCTGCGTCGCGACCTCGGCGCCGGAGAGCAGAAGATAGAAGGTCGCCATGACAAGCGCCGCAAGGGCAGCCCATTTCTTGATTGTGCAATTGCCGTTTTGTTCTGTGATGGCTGAAGCGCCTCAGTTCTAAAAAAGCGCCATTTCGCGGGCTTTTCCGCCGCCTACGTGCTTTGCCGTTACTGTCGGTGTTAGGCAGTTCGGTAGCAAAATGGTAGCAACCTGTTCTCGCAAAGTTCAGGCAAAAGAAAACCCGCCAGTCGGCGGGTTTTCTTCAATGGACGCGCGGAGATCGGACATCAGCGGATCATCCGTTGCGCCTCTTGTAGCCGCGGGGCTTGCGCGGGCACGCTGCGAGAAATGTCTCGTCGGACTCGATGTTTTCCTCGATCAGCGAGCGCGCCAATGTGACCTTCGGCCAACCGCCTCCGATGGCATACGGCCTTTTCCAGTTGACGTGCTGGCTGGTCGCGGCTGGCAAACGGAGCTGCTGCTCTGTGATATCCCGCAGACATTCGACCAAGCGACGATGCTCCTCCAGATACGGCGCTTCCTCGACCGGGAACATCTTGGTTTCGTGATCCTCCACGATCAGCACCGCCGCACGATGCGCGAAGAACACCGCGTCGAGAAATTCGAGCCGGGCGCGGAAGAACCGCCGCTCTGCGTCGAGCTTGCGCCAGGCCTCGCTGCGAGCCTCCCGCGCCTCGAGCAGATCACCGGGACGGCCTACGACTACTCGCTGATCGTGCGCGGCCCTGTCTGCCGCGACGATCGGAACGGTCTTGCGCCTACGCGGCGCGTCGAACTGGATGATCTCAGCGCTCATGCCGGCACCGCCATGCGTTCAATCACGGCCGCGACGCGCCCGCAGAATGAGCAAAGCTGCTCGGGACAATCACCGAGATCAATCTCACGCTCGACCACATATCGCAGGAGCGCAGCCCACCCGGCGGCCGTCGCGGGCGAAGCAAACCGCAATTCATCATAGAGCTTGGTCACCGCGCTCACGGCGTCGGTCAGACCGTCATCGTCCCAGTGCGCAGCTTCCACCGCGTCATACGCGGTCCGGTGACGCTCGATCAGCGCGAAGATGGGATCAACCTTCGGCAAATTTGCCGATGGTTCGGCCGCCTGGGGCTTGGCAATGATGGCAGCGATATTGATGGCGGAGCCGGCCGCCAAAGCGGCCGATGCGCCAAGGATGGCGCGTCGCGACGTTGTCATGAAAGATAGCCTCTCGGTTTCTTCGGCTTATCAGGGCCGATGCCGGTGGCGGACCGGCAGCCGGGAGCTGATAACCTGCCGAGAGACAGGCGGCGGCGCTTTTAAGGGTTTCCCCTCTGGACATGGCGCCACCCTCCCGGCCATAATGGCCAGGTTGGAGCGCACGCCAATGCGCTACCGACGTTCAGCCGACGACCTCCCGACGCCAATCGGGAAGCATGCTGACCAAGCA
>JAEYVN010000281.1 GCA_023431725.1 Pseudomonadota bacterium | reverse complement strand
GAGGGCGTGCTGCATCGGGGCGATACGTTGCCGGAGGGTCCACTCGGCGAATTCACTGGCTATTACGGACGCGAACGGTCGCCTCAGCCTGTCATGGAGATCAAGGCGATCCATCATCGCAAGTCGCCCATCTTCACGCATGCGCTGATGGCGCGTTACCCGTCCTGCGAGGTCGGCGCTTACTATGCGATCATGCGATCAGCGCGCATCCTCGATGATCTCGAGCGGATCGGCGTGCCTGGGGTCGTCTCGGCCTACTCGCATCCAGCCGCGGCCTCGGGCTGGGGCATGGTGGTCGTATCGTTGCAGCAGAAATATGCCGGCCATTCTGCACAGGTGCTGGCGCTAGCGGCGCAATGTCCGGCGGCGGCCTATTACACAAAATGGGTGATCGTCGTGGACGAGGACGTGGACCCGACGGATTTCAACGACGTGATGTGGGCGCTATCGACGCGCTGCCACCCGTCCGAGGATATCGACATCCTCCGCAACACCTGGTCGACGGGACTCGATCCCAGCCGCTTCCCGCCAGAGTCACGCCCCTATGGCTCCAAGGTGCTGATCAATGCCTGCAAGCCGCACCAGCACCTGAAGGCATTCCCGCAATCGACCGCGCTTCGCAAATCGGTGCATGACCGCGTGCGGGCCCGCTGGACAGAACTGGGCTTCAGCGGCGACGCGCCGAAGATGACGGCATTTCACCCTGAAACCTCCTGACGGCCGGGAGGCAAACCGGACGTTGACCAAGCCGGCGTCCCGGCGACCTGAAGAGAGGCTTCGGCATTGCCGTACCGGGCCTCTTGCGATAACGCCTATCGCATTATGGTCGTCTGGATCGCCGCACTTTCCCTCGCAATATGGCTTTATCTGGTGCTGTTCCGCGGCAGCTATTGGCTGTCGGCCGAACGCGATGACACCGTGTCGCCTGCGCCGTCCGCGACTCCTCGGATCGTTGCGGTGATCCCGGCACGGAACGAAGCCGACGGCATTGCCGACAGTCTCGGTTCGTTGCTGGCGCAGGATTACACCGGGCACTTTTCCATCGTCCTTGTCGACGACAACAGCGAAGACGCGACGGCAGCGATTGCCGAAAGGTTGGCGCAGGCTGCGCCGAACGTGCCGGTAACGGTTCTGCGCGGCGCGCCTCTGCCGGACGGGTGGACCGGCAAGTTGTGGGCGGTGAAGCAGGGCATCGCGCAGGCGCATCAGGAAGCACCGGATTTCCTGCTGCTGACCGACGCCGACATTGTTTACGAGCCGCAGGTGGTGTCGTGGCTTGCCTCGCATGCGGTGGCGGGCCGTTATGTGCTGACCTCGCTGATGGCCAAGCTGCGCTGCGAGACGCTGGCCGAGCGGGCCTTCATCCCAGCCTTCATCTATTTCTTCGAGATGCTCTACCCCTTCCGGTGGGTGAACAACCCGCGCAGGAACCTCGCAGCCGCGGCCGGCGGCTGCATGCTGGTTAAAGCCGATGCCCTGAACCGGGCAGGTGGAATTGAAGCGATTCGGGATGCGCTGATCGACGATTGCACCCTCGGCAAGGTGATGAAGGACCAGGGTCCGATCTGGCTCGGCCTGACCGACCGGGTGCACAGCATCCGCCCCTCGGTCGGGGTCGCCGACATCCATGCCATGGTGTCCCGCTCGGCCTATGCCCAGCTCCGCTACTCGCCGCTCCTGCTGGCGCTGACCATCCTGGGGATGGCCTTGACCTACTGGGCGGCTCCGGTCGCGGCCGCTTTTGGTGATGGAACCGCGCGCCTGCTGGGGCTCGGAACCTGGTTCCTGATGGCTGTCACCTTTTGGCCCACCTTGCGATTTTATGGTCTTTCGGCGCTGTGGGGCCTCCTCCTGCCGGCGATCGCGACGGCCTATATGGCCTTCACAATCAGTTCCGCGCTACAGCATATGCTCGGGCGGGGCGGCCATTGGAAGGGCCGCAACCAGGCCAAGATGCATCATGCGGGAATGAAACAGGTATCATGAGCCAGTCGGCGGATTACCGGTCCGGAAAGGGTCATCAGGACGAGAATTTCCCCGTCGCCTCACGCCTCGTGAGCGCGCGGCACCGTCCGATCATCATGGCCTATTACGACTTCGCACGCTCGGCCGACGATATTTCCGACCATGACGATCTGGCGCCGGAGGAAAAGCTGGCGCAACTCGACCGGCTGGAGGCGTCGGTCATCGGCGAGGCCGACGATCCTGTCGGGGGGCGGCTGCGGGCGGCCCTCGCAGAGCGCGGCCTTTCGCCGCGCCATGCGGTCGACCTTCTCAAGGCGTTCCGTCAGGACGTGACCAAGACACGCTATGCCAACTGGGACGAACTGATCGATTATTGCGCCTATTCGGCGAACCCCGTCGGGCGCTTCGTGCTGGATGTGCATGGCGAGAACACCGCCACCTGGGCCGCGTCCGACGTGCTCTGCACCGTGCTGCAGATCATCAATCACACGCAGGATTGCGGCAAGGACTACCGCAATCTCGATCGCGTCTATATTCCGCAGGACATGCTGGCGGCCGCGGGCGCGACCACTGAAATGCTGGGCGCAGCTTATGCCACTCCGCAATTGCTGAACTGCCTGCACAAGCTGACAGACCGCACGCAGGCCTATTTCGATTCCTCGTCTTCGCTGGCTGGCGAGATCAAGGACACGCGCCTTGCCTGCGAAGTCGCAACCATCGACTCGCTGGCGCGCAAGCTCCTCGTGATCCTGAGACATAGCGATCCGCTCAAGGACAAGGTGCATCTGGGCAAGGGCGCGATGCTCGCCACCATGGTCGGCGCCGTCGCCGGTACGCTTGTCCGCCGCATCGGCATCGGCGGCGTTGCGCAACGCGGCTCGCAGGGAGCGCGGTCGTGAGCATGTCGGCGACAGTTGAATCCAGCGCTACGGATGCCGCGCAACAGGCGAGCGGCTCATCATTCTATCTCGCCATGCGCATCCTGCCGCGCGAGAAGCGCGAGGCGATGTTCCAAGTCTACAAGTTCTGCCGCGAGGTGGACGATATCGCCGACACCGAAGGACCGCGCGATGTCCGCAGTGCAGCCCTTACCCGTTATCGCGCCGATGTCGAAGCCCTCTACGCGGGGCAGGCACCGGGGCAGATGAAAGGCTTCGTCGAGCCGCTGAAGCAATTCGGCTTCCGCAAGGATGACTTTCTGGCCGTGATCGACGGGATGGAAATGGATGTCATCTCCGACATTCGCGCACCCGATCTTGCAACGCTCGATCTCTACTGTGATCGCGTCGCCAGCGCCGTTGGCCGCCTCTCCGTCAAGGTGTTTGGCGTTCCCGACGAGGATGGCATTGTCCTGTCTTACCACCTCGGTCGTGCGCTGCAGCTGACCAACATCCTGCGCGATGTCGACGAGGACGCCGATATCGGCCGGCTTTATCTGCCACGCGAATATCTTGCTGCTGCCGGCATCACCACCACCGATCCGAAAGAAGCATTGGCGAGCCCCAATCTCGGTGCAGTATGCGCGCCACTGATTGCGCAGGCGCGCGAACATTTCAAACAAGCCCGCGCGACCATGGCTCGCCAGACCCGGTCCAGCGTGAAAGCGCCGCGCATCATGGCCGAAGCTTATGCGCCCATGCTCGACGCACTGGAAAAGCGCGGCTTCAATCCGCCGCGCCATCGCGTGCGCATGAACCGCGCCCATCTGATCGTCGCAATCCTGCGATACGCATTCATCTGATCCATGCCCAAACACGTCCATATTATTGGCGCCGGTCTGGCCGGCCTTTCCGCTGCAATCAGGCTGACGCTGGAAGGCGTTCGTGTCACCGTGCACGAAGCCACCCGTCAGGCCGGCGGCCGCTGCCGTTCTTACGACGACGCGCAAACTGGCATGCATATCGACAACGGCACGCATCTGATGCTGTCGGGCAATTATGCCGCGGTGGACTATCTGAGTGCGATCGGCGTGAAGCCGGATTTCGCGCCGGCCAATTTCCGCTTTGTTGACGGCGCCAATGGCGAGAGCTGGGTGCTGCGGCTCGGCGATGGCAGCCTGCCGCTGTGGATTCTTGATGCAGGAAGCCCAGTGCCGCAAACCGGCATCATCGATTATCTCAAGCTCGCCCCCCTCCTGCTCGGCACGCAGGACAAGCCGCTGAAGGAAGTGATCGATCGTGACAGCGAATTGTATCGCCGCCTGCTCGATCCGCTGATGATCGCCGCGCTGAACATCGATACGCCGAGCGGCTCATCAAAACTGGCCGCTCAGATCGCGCGTGAGACGCTGCTGCGCGGCGGACATGCGTGCCGGCCGCTGGTGTTCGAACGCGGCCTCAGCACTGCATTTGTTGATCCCGCCCTCGCCTTCCTGAAAGACCGGGGCATCGATGTGCGCTTCGAGCACGAACTCGAAAGCCTGAAGATCGACAATGGCCGCGTTCAGGCTCTCACGTTCAAGGACGGAGAAGTACCGCTTGGACCGGACGAAGCCGTGGTCATTGCGGTGCCAGCATACGCTGCCGCCAATCTGGTGCCCGGCCTGACGACGCCGGACCAGTTCCGAGCCATCATCAATATTCATTACGATCTTGCACCACCGGCCGGCTCGCCTTTCATGACCGGCGTGATTAACCGTACGGTGGAATGGATTTTCGCCTTTAAACAGCGCATTTCCGTCACCATCAGCCACGCTGACCGGCTGCTCACCCTGCCCCGTCAGGAGATCGCCGAGACAGTCTGGGGCGAGGTCACGACCATCCTCGGCATGGACGCGCCGCTCCCGAAATGGCAATTGGTACGGGAACGGCGAGCGACATTTGCCGCAAGCCCGGAACAGAACGCACGCCGGCCAGCCCCGCGCACGCAGTGGCGCAACCTGGTCCTGGCCGGCGACTGGACCGATACCGGCCTGCCCGCCACGATTGAAGGCGCGATCCGATCCGGCGCGCGCGCAGCACAGTTTGTCCGCAACGCATGAACATGATGACGACGATATCTACTCCTGTGGCCCGCGAGGCGCTGACGCACTCCGTCGACAAGGCGGCGGACGCGCTCATGCAAATGCAGCAGCCCGACGGGCATTGGGTTTTCGAACTCGAGGCCGACGCGACCATTCCGGC
>JAEYVN010000278.1 GCA_023431725.1 Pseudomonadota bacterium | reverse complement strand
CATGCGCTCGATCGTGCGCATTGTCTTGGTCAGCAAGTCACCTTCGGTCAGGCCATAAACCAGCGCATCCCAGACGCGGTCGGGGCCCGGCAGAAAGACCGGAGAGACGAGGCGAGCCTGCGCAACGAAGTGCCACAGCGCGACGAACATCAGGCCGACGGCAAGGCTCGCCAGCAACCAACCGACGCGGGACAGGGAAGGCCAATAGTTCATCGCTCGATCCGGATGGCCGCGGCAGGTCCGAACAGCCTGGACTGTGACCAGAGCAGCAGCTTGTTGAGACCCCAGCCGACAACGCCAAGCCACACGAGAAGCGCCAGCATCAATTCGGGACGCATGGTCTGTTGTGCCAGGATCATGCTGTAGCCCAGTCCGAGCGGATTGGCTGCGATCTCGACCGTGACTGCAACGATCAGGGCGATGCCGGCGGCGAGCCGGAACGCGACGAAGATCCGAGGCAAGGCAGCCGGCAGCACGATCTTCCAGATGCGGGCGATAGTACCGAAACCGAGGGCCCGCGCGACCTGAAGCAATCGCGGTTCGACACCGGCGACGGCGGCGCGGCTCAGAACGAGGATCGGCCAGAACGCAGCGAAAGCAACGATGGCGATTTCCATCCGGTAGCCGAAGCCGAACACCAGCAGGGCAATCGGAATCAATGCAACGGCCGGGATCGGACGAAATGCCTCGATGGAAAATTCCATCAGCCGGTCGGCGGTGCGAACCAGACCCAGCAGGATGCCGGAGAAAAGACCGAGCACGGTCCCGATCGCGAGCCCGGCCAGCGACGTGGCCAGCGTTGCCAGGGTTGCGTGCAGCAGCGATCCGTCGCGCAGGGTCGTCCAGAATGCGGCGAGGATCGCGGAAGGTGCAGCCAGCAAGGATGAATCAAAGTTGGTGGCGCGTGCAGCCAACTCGGCCGCCGCGATGAACGACACCGGCAAGACAAGTCCGCGCCAGTCGAAACGTCGCGCCATCCCGCTCAATGTTCGACCTCCTTGATCACATCAAACAGCTCGCGCCGCAGCTTCAGGAACTCCGGCTGCTCACGCGTCGTCAGTTGGTCGCGCGGCCGAGGCAGTTCGACTGGAAATTCAACTTCGAAGCGACCAGGGTTGGGCCGCATCGCGACAACGCGATCACCGAGATAGATCGCTTCCTCCAGATCATGGGTTATGAAAAGCACGGTGGCGCCGGTGCGAGCGGCGATGGCGAGGACTTCGTCCTGCAGGGCCTGGCGTGTCATGGCGTCGAGTGCGCCGAACGGCTCGTCCATCAGCAGGACCTTCGGGTCTTGCGCGAGACAGCGCGCAATCTGCAGGCGCTGTTGCATGCCGCCTGACAGCTGGCTCGGAAACTTATCGGCGTGCTGCGACAATCCGATCAACGTCAGTAATTCGGCGATCCGCGTCTCGCGTTTAGCCTTGGGATAGCCGATAGCTTCGAGTGCGAGCGCGATGTTGCCCGCGGCCGTGCGCCACGGCAGCAGCGCCTTGCCGTAATCCTGGAAGACGATCGCAATATCCTGACGCGGCCCGGCGACCGGCTTTCCCTCATAGGTGACGTCGCCCGCCGTCGGCGCCAGCAGTCCGGCCGCAAGATTGAGCAAAGATGTCTTGCCGCAGCCCGATGGTCCGACGACCGACAGGAATTCGCCCTTGCGCACGGCGACATTGATGCCGGAGAGGATCCGACGGCCGCCGAGATCGAGATTGACGTTGTTGAAAGTAATCAACGCCATACGGCGTAACTCCTGCGCGCGCCTGCGGTCGAATGTCCGCTACGCCCAACGAATTGGGAGAACGCGCCGGCAAGGCGAACCTTGCCGGCGAATGGAGGTCTTTCGGCCATACGAGCCTTCAAGGAACGATGACGTTCTTGAGGTTCACATCGCCGCGGATCATGCCTTGTGACTTCATGATCGACACCCACGGCGCGAGGTTCTTGTCGCTGAGCTTGGAATCGAACTTCGGGATGCTGACGGCCGCAACGGCAGGTGGCGGCAACTTCAGGAATTTAGCGACAATGGCGCGCGCTTCGTCGGGGTGGGCGTGGGCATAGGCTGCGCCTTCATCGAAGCCGGCACGATAGGACTTGATCGCATCCTGGTTTTTGTCGGCCCAGGCCTTTTTGCTCGCGAACACCGTGATGCTCATGCCGGCCGGCATGTCACGGATGAAGTGGGAGAGCAATTCTCCGGTCTTGCTGCCGATGATCCGTGCCATGAACGGCTGGATCGCCACGACGGCGTCGACCGATCCTGATTTCAGGATGCCTTCCATTTGCGGGAACTGGGCTTCGACGAACTCGACCTTCTTCCAGTCGACGCCCTTCATCGTGAGCCATTCACGGAACATGACGTGCAAAAAGGCATTAAGGCCCGGGACGCCGACCTTCTTGCCGACAAAGTCCGCTGGCGTTTTGATGTTGGCGTCCGGCCTCACGACGATGCCGAAATTGCTGTCGGTCTTGATGGTCTCGGTATATCCGGCCACCGCAACGATATCGAGGCCGCCATTGACGGCCTGCAGCAGAACGGACGCGGTCGGCATCGCAATATCGACCTCGCCGGCCTCGAGGGCGGCCGGGTTCTGCGAATTCAGCGGGATCGGCTTTAGCGCGACTTCCAGGCCATGCTTGGCGAAGAAGCCCTTTTCTTGCGCAAGCAGGACCGGTGCAAGGTCAAAAACCTGTTGATGCCCGAAGGTAATCTTTTTTTGGGCCAGCGCAGGCGCCGCAAAGGCGAGCGTGCCTATGCACAGAGTGGCTACGGCAAAAAGTCGTTTCATCATTTTTCCTCCCATGGGTTGAACGCGCAGGTTTCTTTTCTGCGTCGTGTGGTCTGGTTGTCGGTCAAATCATGCGCGTGACGCTTTCTTCGATGGCGCAGCGTCCTGTGCTGCGGCCATTCCCTCGAATGCGCCGGTCAGGAACGGCAATGCGTAGGCGTAGGCGCGTTCCAGATCGCGGCTGTCATGGGCGCGCTTGGAAATGACGTTCAGCAGGTCGTTGGCGCCGAAGATGCCCACCATGATCGACACAAGATGCACATATCCGCGCGCAGCCGCTTCCTTGCTGAGGCGTGGATCCGCTTCAACAAGCGCATTCAGAACGAGGTCTTGGGTCTCCTGGAAGTGTCGCGAGAGAAGCCTTGTCCACCGCTGCGACTGGCCGGTCTGAGCGAGCAAGCGGCCGTATGCGCGCCAACCGGGGCCGCCTTCAAGCATCAGTTTGAGATAGGGACGAAGGAAGACGTCGATGATCGCGCGAACATCGGGCTTTCCGCTCAGTGCGGCAAAGGCTTCGCGGCGGCGACTGTTCAGCTCGTCCGATCGGCGGGCGATAATGGCTTCAAACAGTTTCTCTTTGCTATGAAAATGATAGTTGATCAGCCCGAGCGGCACTTTCGCCTTCGCCGCCACGTCGCGCATCGACACGATATCAAAACTCGCAGCCGCAAAAAGACTTTCCGCCGCGTCGAGGATCGCGGTTCTGGTCTTGTCGCCGCTTCGGGGAGCCTTGCCGGCCATCGAAACCCATTGACAGTTGACTTGTACAGTTGTTCAACTCTACTGCAGACGCAATGACGATGCGAGCGAAAAATTTGTTTCGTTATCGACGCATGTTGACGCATAAAAAATACGGCACCGCAGCAAAATGCGGGCAGGGAGAGCGCCTTGGGTTTCTTCATCGGAACGGATGTTGGCGGCACCTTTACGGACATCTGGGTGTCGGCGGGTGACGGGCAAACGCGGGTTTTCAAATCGCCGACGACGTCGGATGTCCTGAGTGGTGTCATCAATGGTCTGCAGCTTGCAGCGCAGTCCTATGATCTCTCGTTCGAGCAGTTCTGTTCGCAGATCGAGCGCTTCGGTCACGGTACGACGGTCGGATTGAACGCGTTGTTGACCGGCAATGCCGCCCGCACCGCCGTCATCACGACGAGAGGGTTCGGCGACACGCTCGAAATCGGCCGCCTGAAGCGGCAGACTTCCGATATGAACGAGATGGAGCGGACCGATGCCTAT